>DATKFF010000476.1:0-3870 GCA_035511595.1 Solirubrobacteraceae bacterium
ATCCCCGAGGGTCTGGCGTCGGCGATCACCCGGTCGGTTGCCCGGCTCGGCGAGCAAGCCGCCTACGCCGTCCGATCGAGCGCAACGGCGGAGGACTTGCCGACGGCCTCCTTCGCGGGCCAGCAGGACACGTATTTGAACGTCGTGGGGCCGGCGGCGATCCTCCAGCATGTCAGCCGGTGCTGGGCCTCCCTGTTCACCGAGCGGGCCGTGATCTACCGCCTGCGGAACCGTTTCGACCACCGGAAGGTCCGGATGGCCGTGGTCGTGCAGCGGATGGTCTTCCCGCAGGCGGCCGGCATCCTGTTCACGGCCGACCCCCTCACGTCAAACCGTAAGGTCGCTTACGTGGAGGCCAGCTTCGGGCTTGGTGAGGCGCTGGCCTCCGGCCTGGTGAACGCGGACGTCTACAAGGTGCGTGACGGTGAGGTCGTCGCCAAGGCGGTCGCCGCCAAGCAGCTCGCGGTACACGCCTCACCGGCGGGCGGGACGGAAGAAGTGGCGATCGAGCCGGAGTGTCAGGGGCAGCCGGCGCTGACCGATCCGCAGGTCGTGCGCCTAGCGCAGCTGGGCCGGCGGATCGAGGCGCACCTCGGCCGTCCCCAGGACATCGAATGGTGCCTGGTCGACGATGGGTTCCAGATCGTCCAAAGCCGGCCGATCACCACGCTGTTCCCGATCCCCGCGGCCAGCGACCGAGAGAACCACGTCTACGTGTCCGTCGGTCACCAGCAGATGATGACCGACGCCATGAAGCCCCTGGGGCTCTCGCTATTCCAGCTGACGGCCTTACCGCGGATGTACGAGGCCGGCGGAAGGCTGTTCGTCGACGTCACCGAACGACTGGCTTCGCCGACGACCCGAGTAGGTCTGCTGGAGGTCTTGGGGAGAGCCGATCCGCTGATCGGAGACGCGCTGCAGACCATCTTGGACCGCGGCGACTTCATCCGGCCACTCCCGGACGAGGATCCCGCCGCCAGGCCGCCTGCCGGCGGCCCGCGCGCCCCGATCGAGACCGATCCGGCCATCGTCGCCGAGCTGATCGCGCGCAACGAGGGCTCCGTCGCCGCCTTGAAACGCGACATCCGGACGAAGTCCGGATCCGCGCTGCTCGACTTCATCCTGGCGGACATCCAGGAGCTGAAGCGGATCTTGTTCGATCCGCGAAGCCATCAGGTGTTCATGTCGGCGATGGACGCCAGCTGGTGGCTCAACGAGCAGCTGCAGACGTGGCTGGGCGAGAAGAACGCTGCCGACACGCTCACGCAGTCCGTCCCAGACAACGTCACGTCGGAGATGGGGCTGGCGCTCCTGGACGTCGCGGACGTGATCCGCCCACATCCGGAGGTGGTGGCTTTTCTTGAGCAGGTCGACGACGAGGGCTTCCTGGACGAGCTGCCCACGCTTGCGGGCGGGGAGGAAGCGCGAGAAGCCATCCAGGCCTACCTCGACAAGTACGGCATGCGCTGCGTTGGCGAGATCGACATCACGAAGCCACGTTGGGCCGAACGCCCCACCACGCTCGTGCCCGTGATCCTCGGCAACATCAGGAACTTCGAGCCGGGCGCCGGCGAGCGGCGCTTCGAGCGGGGGCGGCAGGCCGCCTGGGAGAGGGAACAGGAGCTGCTGGCGCGCTTGCGGGTCTTGCAGGACGGGGAGCGGAAGGCCGACGAAGCCAAGCGGATGATCGACCGGGTCCGGACCTTCATCGGGTACCGGGAGTATCCGAAGTACGGATTCGTCAGCCGCTACTTCGTTTACAAGCAGGCGCTGCTGGAAGAAGCCGAGCGCCTCGTGCGGGCCCGCGTGCTTCGTGAGCGGGAGGACATCTTCTACCTCACGCTCCAGGAGCTCCACGAAGTCGTTCGCACGAACCAACTGGCTGAGCAGCTCATCCGCCGGCGCAAGGACGCGTTCAGCTCGTACGAAGCGCTCAGCCCGCCCCGGGTGCTCACGTCGGATGGCGAGGTCTTCACCGGGACGTACCGACGCGTCGATGTCCCAGCCGGCGCGCTGGCCGGCCTACCCGTTTCCGCCGGGACCGTCGAGGGGCGGGCTCGCGTCATCGTGGACATGGCCGAAACCGATCTCGAAGCGGACGACATCCTGGTCACCGCCTATACCGACCCGAGCTGGACGCCTGTGTTCGTCGCGATCAAGGGCCTGGTGACAGAGGTCGGGGGCCTGATGACCCATGGCGCGGTGATCGCACGGGAGTACGGCTTGCCGGCCGTCGTCGGGGTGGAGCATGCCACCCGGCTGATCCGGGATGGGCAGCGGATTCGCGTGCATGGAACGGACGGGTACGTCGAGATCCTTACCTAACCCGTCAGAGCATCTTGTCCAGGGTGATCGGCAGGTCACGCACGCGGCGGCCGGTCGCGTTGTAGACCGCATTGGCGATCGCGGCGCCGACGCCGGTGATCCCGATCTCGCCGATTCCGCGGGCGCCTGCCGGGGCGTACGGATCGGGAATATCGGTCCACATCACCTCGATCCTCGGCACGTCCATGTGGACGGGCACGTGGTACTCCGCGAGGCTCGGGTTCATGATCCGCGCGGTCCGCTCGTCGAAGTTGGTGTCCTCCATGAGCGCGAGGCCGATCCCCATGATGATCCCGCCGCGGAACTGGCTCTCGGCGGTCTTGGGGTTGATGATGCGGCCGCAGTCGTAGGAGCCGAGCAGACGGTCGACGCGGGTCTCGCCGGTGACCGTGTTGACGCGGACCTCGCTGAACACCGCGCCGAACGAGTGCATCGAGTGGGTCTGCGTCTCCTCCGGGTCGCGGGCGGAGGCGACGACGGTCAGCTCGTCACGGCCGGCGCGTTCCAGGATCCTGGAGTAACTGTCCCAGCGGCTCGGGTCGGCGAGCTCGCACAGCCCCTCGTCGCGAGCTGCGACCTCGTCGGCGGTCAGCCCGGCTAGCGGCGAGTCGCCGCCGGCGAGTGCGAGCAGTTGCTCGACGAGCGCACGTTGGGCGGCGATCACCGCGCCGACGATGGACGCCGTCTGCGAGGAGCCCCCGGCGATTAGGGCGCCGGGGTACGAGGAGTCCCCGTGCGCGACGGTCACCCGCTCCAGGGGCAGGCCGAGCCGCTCGGCGGTGACGATCGTCTGCGTCGTGGAGGTCCCCATCCCCATGTCGTTGGCCGGCACTTCGACCGTCGCGTGGCCCGTCTTGTCGAGCCTGATCCGCGCGGCGGCGTCGGGGAAGCGCAGGTAGGGATAGGTCGCACTCGCGCAGCCCATGCCGATCAGCCATTCACCGTCTCGGCGCGCGCCCGGCGCCTTGCGCGCTTCCCACCCGAAGCGCTCGGCGCCCGCGCGCCACGCGTCGACGAGGTGACGGGCCGAGAACGGCAGGCCCGAGCTCGGGTCCGTCTCAGGCTCGTTGCGGATCCGCAGCTCGATCGGGTCCAGATCGAGCTCGATCGCGAGCTCGTCGATCGCCGACTCCAGCGCGAACGTCCCGACCGACTCCCCCGGCGCCCGCATGAACGAGTTGGAGAGCATGTCCATGTCGACGACCTGCTGGTCGGTCTTCAGGTTCTCGGTCGCGTACATGTGCCGCGCCGGGAACGTGAACTGCTCGGCGAGCGCGTTATGGGCGGTGATCGCGGAGACGCCCGTGTGGATCAGCGCCGTGAAGCGGCCGTCGTCATCGGCGCCGATCGCGACCCGCTGCTCGGTGTTCGTACGACCGCCGACCAGCCGGTAGACGCCCTCACGCGAGAGCGTGAGCCGCACGGGACGCCCGGCCAGCTTGGACGCCGCAGCCCCGAGCAGATGGTGGGACCACAACGTCTTGCCGCCGAACCCGCCACCAACGAAGGGCGAGCTCAGATGAACCTGGCTCTCCTCGATCCCGA
>DATKFF010000477.1:0-7063 GCA_035511595.1 Solirubrobacteraceae bacterium
TGGAGCGAACGCTCGTCGAGGTGGCGCTCGCCGACCCCGGCGCCGACACCGATTCGCTGCGGGGCACGTGTCGGCGCGTCCTGGCGGCCAGCGAACGCCAGGAACGGCTGATTGAGGCGCTGCTGACGCTGGCGCGCAGCCAGCGCGGACTCGAGTCTCGCCGCCAGCTCGACCTCGCCGCGGTCGCCGGCGAGGCACTGCTGAACGTCCGGCCGAGCGGCATCCGGGTCGAATCCGACCTCGGCCAGGCGATCAGCATCGGCGACCCGGACCTGGTCGAGCGCCTGATCGGCAACCTGATCGACAACGCGCTGCGTTACAACAGCTCGTCGGACGGCTGGCTCAGCGTTTGGACCGGCGTCCGCGCTGGGCTGCCGACGGTCCTGGTTAGCAACACCGGACCGATCGTCACGAGCGACGAGGCCGGCACGCTGACCGAGCCGTTCCGCCGCCTGAACGGCACCCGCACCGATGGGCGCGGATCGGGGCTCGGGCTCTCGATCGTGGCGGCGATCGCGAGCGCCCACGGGGGTGTGATGAGCGTCACGGCGCGGCCCCAGGGAGGCCTCGACGTCGAGGTCAGTTTCCCCGCATTACCGGTTGAGCTCGAGTCCGGCGTACGCTTAAGCGCAGATGTCGCTCACCACAGCTAGGAACATCGCCATCGTGCTCGTGATCGCGGCCCTCGTCGCCGTGATCCCGGGCGGCGGCCGCGGCGCGACGGTCGCTCTGCAGGCCGTGTCCCTGGCGTTCCTCGCGACGCTCGGATGGTTCGCGTCGGTGAGTTATCGCCAGCACCGTGCGAGTCTGTACGCGCTGGGCGACCGGCGGCGGGCGATCCTGTACGTCGCGTTCGGAGTCGCGGCCGTGACGCTGACGGGGACCACCAAGCTGTGGTCGACCCCGGCCGGGTCCGTTGCCTGGCTGCTGCTGATCGGCGGCGCCATCTACGCCGTGTTCGCGATCTTCTGGTCGGCACGCAAGTACTAGCCGGTAGCACGGCCGGCCGGACTCTCAGCAAGGCGATCTGGAGGTCGCGCGGGCTTCGCCTGCAGGCGCTGTCGGACTGGGCGGTGCTGGTCGGCGGCGTCCTGCTGTTCGTCTCGCTGTTCCTGACCTGGAGTCATCAGCTTCCGAGCTCCGTGCTGTCGGCCGCGGGCAGCTCCCCAGGGCTGCGCGGGGTGCCGGCTAACCCGACCGCGTGGCAGGTCTACTCGATCGCGGACGCCCTGCTGGCGCTACTGGCCGTGGGGCTCGTGACCGTCGCGCTCGCCGGCCGCTCGCCGGGCGCGCGGATCGCGGTGCTGCTCGCGGCGGCGATCGCGCTCGCGTTCGTAGCGCATGCGCTCAGCTCGCCGCCGACCAACGGCGTGCTGCTGCTCAACCCGGTCGCGAGTTCGCCGCAGTACCTGCACCCGGCGGCGACCGCGGGGGCCGGCGAGACGGTCGCACTCGTGGCGATGGCGCTCGCCGCGGCGGGGCTTCTGGTCGGGCTGGCGACCGACTGAGGGGGCCCTGAAAGGCCGGGGCGGCGGCATATCCTCAAAGACGTGTCTGTGACGCCAGCCGATCGGCGCCGCGAGCTCCCCGACGAGCCCGGCGTGTACCTGTTCCGCGACGCTCGCGGCAAGGTTCTGTACGTCGGCAAGGCGGGGTCGATCCGCAAGCGCGTCGCCTCGCACTTCTCGAACCCCAGCACCCGCGGCGGCATTGGCCTCGTCGAGCAGATCGAGCAGATCGAGGCACTTGTCGTCCACACCGACGCCGAGGCGCTGCTGGTCGAGCAGAACTTCATCAAGCAGTACAAGCCGCGCTTCAACATCCGTCTGCGCGACGACAAGTCGTATCCGTACATCGCGATCAGCCTCGATGAGGACTTCCCGCGCGTCTACTTCACGCGTGAACGCCACCGCCGCGACCGCGCGTACTTCGGTCCTTACTCGAACGCCAAGCGGGTGCGCTCGACGCTCGAGGTGCTCGGCAAGGTGTTCATGTTCCGCTCATGCGAGGGACCGACTCCGGGCCGGCGCAGCGGCTCGCCCTGCCTCGACTACTACATCAAGCGCTGCGAGGCCCCGTGCGTCGGCTACGTCAGCCGAGAGGACTACCGGCGGGGGATCGATGGGGTGGTCGACTTCCTCTCCGGGCGCTATCGCGAGATCGAGCGCGAGCTCGAGGCCTCGATGCGCCAGGCCGCCGAGGAGCAGCGCTTCGAGGACGCCGCGCGGGAGCGCAACCGGCTGCGGGCGGTGCGCTCGCTGCTGGAACGCCAGCGGGTCGCGCACGAGACCGGGACGCTCGACGCGATCGCGGTCGCGGTCCACGAGGATGAGGCCAACGCCCAGGTCTTCCAGGTTCGCGACGGCGTCCTCTCGGACCGCCAGAGCTTCTACCTCGACAACGAGGCGGGCGGGGACATCGCCGACGTCGCCGAGGCGTTCGTCCTTCAGTACTACGCCAGCGCGATGATGGTCCCGCCGCTGCTGATCGTGCAGCGCGAACTCGGCTCCGCACCGGTGCTGGCCCAGGCGCTGTCCGAGCGCCGCGGCGGCCCGGTCGAGATCCGCGCCGCGGAGCGCGGCGACAAGCGGCGGATCCTCGAGCTCGCGGAGCGCAACGCCCGGTTGGCGCTCGACCAGGAGCGGCTGCGGTCCGAGCGCCGCCGCCAGCAGCGCGTGGAGGCGCTCGACGGCCTCCAGCAGGCGCTCGGGCTGGACACGATCCCGCTGCGGATCGAGTGCTTTGACATCTCGACGCTGATGGGGACCAACACGGTCGCGTCGATGGTTGTGTTCGAGGGCGGGGCGCCGAAGAAGTCCGACTACCGGCGCTTCAAGATCGCCGGGACGAGCGACGGCGACGGCGACGCGGCGCCCGACGACTTCGCCGCGATGGAGGAGGTGCTCGGCCGCAGGATGGCGCAGTGGGAGCAGCAGCGCGAGGTCTCGCCGCACGACAAGGCCTACGACCCCAGCTTCGCGGCGCTGCCGAACCTGGTCGTGATCGACGGCGGCAAGGGACAGCTGTCGGCCGGGCTGCGCGCACTCCGGGGCTTTCGGGAGCAGGGCGTCGTCGTGATCTCGCTCGCCAAGCGGATCGAGGAGGTTTTCATCCCGGGCCGGGGCGAGCCGCTCCGGCTAGCCCACGACACGCCCGAGCTGCAGCTGCTCCAGCGCGTGCGCGACGAGGCTCACCGGTTCGCGATCACCCACCACCGAATCAGGCGCGACAAGGCGATGACCGCCTCGATCCTCGACGAGTTGCCGGGTGTCGGGCCGGCTCGCAAGCGGGCGCTGCTGACCCACTTCGGATCGCCCGAGGCGATCCTGGCGGCCTCACGTGAGGAGCTCGAGGCGGTGCCCGGGCTGCCTGGAAAGCTCGCGGGGCGGGTGTACCGCGAATTACACAAAACTGGCGTCTAGTCTCCGCGCAGACGGCGGAGGTCCGCGATGACCTCCTCACGGTGCCGGGCCACTTGCTCTTGGGAGTAGCGGACTGGGAGGTAGCCGCCGGCGCGCAGCGCGAGCTCCTTGCGGCGATCGCGCTTGACCTGTGCGGGACTGCGGTGGTTGCCGTAGCCGTCGAGCTCGACGGCGATCCGTCGATCCAGCCACAGCGCGTCGACCTCCCACCCGGCGACGCGGACGTTCACCTCCGGGAGCGGAATCCGGGCCTTCTCGCAGATTTCTAGGAACAGGATTTCGAGCTCGCTCTTGGTGAGCGCAAGCCGCGGCTGGTGCTCGACCAGGGCTCTGCGGAGCGTGGCCGTACCCCTGCGGCCCGGACAGAGCTCGGCATTGATCGCGGCGACGTCGAGGATCCCCGCGTAATCGGCCTTGGCGAGAGCGCGGCGGACGGTGCGCACCGGCTGTTCGGCCGCGAGGTCGAGGAAGATCTGGGACGCAGGCGCCAGCGGAAAGCCGTTGTGCCACACGCGGTCGCAACTGCGTCGGCCGTGGACCTTGATCCCGGGCTGAGACCGGCACTGGCGCGGCGTGCTGACGTGGATCAGGCGCGGCTGCTCATCGAGAAGGCCTCGCCACCAGGCGGCGGTGGCGTGGCTCAGCATCGCGCCGGGGCCGGCATAGAGCAGCGCGGCGGCGAGATCCGCTTCCACGCTCGTGGCGGAGTGGCCGACGGCGTAGACGCCAGGGAGGCGGGGATGAAGGTAGCCCTCCGCGACCCAAAGCGACGCGGTGCTGCGGGGGATCCCGAGCTCCAGAAGCTGGGCCCACTTCACGCGCCCCCACTGACGCCGGGCGACCTCGGCGAGCGCAGCTTTGCTGCCTGAGTTCAGCATGCTGAACTCTCCCAACAAACCTCGGGCATGACGGCAGGGTCGCGCGGCCCTGCGTCACGAAACAAGACGCAGGCGTCGCAACATCGCGCCGATTCGCGCGACGCACCCAAGCTCCTGCCATGCCGGCTACCTCCGCGCCCGCTCCGCGCGCGGACAAAGCTCTAGGGCGCGCCTCCGCCTGAGCCATTGGAGGGGCTGAGCATCGCTGCGCTCGCCGCCGGCACGGTGAACGTGTAGGTGCCGAGCAGCGGGACCAGCGGTTCGGTCTGCCGCGTTCCGCCGAGCGTGCCGGTGGTCGTCTCGTCACCGAACGTCTGGCCGCCGAGCGTGACCCCGTTGGTCGCCGACGCGCTCGAGGCCTGCAGGCGCTCGAGCTCGGCCGGACCCGACATCCCTGCGACCTGCAGCTGCAGCTGGTAGGAGTTGGTTGGGTCCTTATTGATCACGACCACGCGCGTCTTGCCGTCGGGCGCGCGCGTCGCCCACACCTTCACCGGCCCGTTGGGGTTGACGTTCACCGGCACCAGCTGGGCCCCCGCCGGAAACGCCTGGGCGAACATCAGCATCCCGTAATACTCGGGATGCACGAACGCCTGCCAGTGGCCGCGGACGTACTTGAACGTGAACAGCTCGTACGCGGCTCGCGGCAGTGAGTGGATGTTGACCCCGTCGACGCCGACGTTCTGCAGGTTGAAGAGCGTGTCGAGCACCCACAGCGCGGAGGCAAACGTGCCGCTCACGCCCTTACGTCCGAGGCAGCTTGCGTACGAAGCCGAGTTCATCTCGTCGAGGCGGAACTGGACGCCCTGGCTGTGCGCCTGGGAGACGTACGGGGCGATCGCCTGCGCGAGGCCGCTGGAGGAGCTGTCATTCAGCAGATTCGCCGCAGAGGCGTAGCTGGGAGACGTCTTGTCGTTCAGGCAGCCGTGCAGCGGATAGCGGTGGATCGTGACGACCTTCAGCCCGGGCTCGGCGCTGACGAACGTGCCCAGCCCGCTGAGCCAGTTCAGCTCCGCGAACGCCGGGCCGGTGACCGGGGTGCTCTTCCCGAGCGCCGCCCGCCAGCGCGTGAACTGCGAGATGAAGTCGCTCAGCCCGTAGCTGTGGTCACGGGCGTAGAACAGTCGTCCGCGCCGGTCGCGGTACCAGGGAAAGACCGAGTACAGGTCGGGCTCGTTGCCGATCTCGAGCGCCTGGATGTAGCGCCGTCCGATGCCACCGAGCAGCGCCCGCGCCTCCGCGGCTGCCACCGCGGGACGGCCACCCGCGAGGTTGACGCCGAGGATCAGCTTCGCCCGCAGCGCGCTTGCCAGCGCCTTGGTCGTCTGCACCCACCCCTCGGTCAGCCGGTAGTTGACGCCGCCGGGCGGGATCAGCCCGCGCTGCGGCCACCACGTCGTGTCGGCGCTGTTGCCGCCGATCCGCAGGACCGGGGCCTGCCCGGGGACGAGCGCGCGCAGCAGCTGGATCAGGACGGGGTTGACGGCCCGCGGATCGCGACCGGTGTACTGGTGAAGCGCCGAGAACTCGAGCGACACGCCAAGGAAACCCGGTGCCAGGGGTTGCCCAGCTGGCGTCGAGCCGACGCTCGCGGAGACCGTCGGAGTGGTCGGTTGGGCCCCGGCCGAGCCCGAGTCGAAGTCGCCGAGCACCACGACCGTCAGCGCCAGCAGAGCGGCCGTCAGTGCAGCAAGCATGCCGTTCCGGAGGGGATGGCGCCGCACTCGGGCATGGTGTCACAGACCGCTCAGCAGCTGGCGCCTGTCGGCGTGTCAAGCTTGTGGTATGGCAGCCGAGGCCGAAGAGATCACGGGGAGCGAGCCGAATCCCGAACCTGAGGAGGTGGGCTCGGCGCTCACCGACCTGGTGATCATCACCGGCTTCTCCGGGGCCGGTAAGTCGACCGCAATGGCGGTGTTCGAGGACGAGGGGTACTTCTGCGTCGACAACCTGCCCTCCGAGATGATCCGCTCGCTGGTCGATCTGTTCGTCCACAAGGGTTCGAAGGTCGCGCGCGCCGCCGTCGTCTCTGACGTCCGCGGCGGGAGCTACTTCGAGGGCCTGGCGGAGATGCTCGAGGGTCTCAAGGCGGCGGGCGTCACCCACCGGGTCGTGTTCCTCGAGGCCGACGAGCAGGCGTTGCTGACCCGGTACAAGGAGACTCGCCGGCGGCACCCGCTGGCGCCGACCGGCAGCGTCGCCGACGGGATCGCGCGTGAGCGCGAGGCGCTCGCGCCGTTGCGGGTTCGCGCCGATGCGGTGATCGACACGAGCGGGCTGACCGTGGCGATGCTGCGGCGCAAGCTCGCCGACGAGCTGCTGCCGACCCGCACGCCCGGCCGGCTGGCGGTCACCTTCGAGAGCTTCGGCTTCAAGTACGGGCCGGCCCGGGACCCCGACCTGCTGCTGGACGTGCGGTTCCTACCCAATCCGCACTACGAGCCCGAGCTCCGGCCGCTGACGGGCGCCGACGCCCGGATCGTCGAGTTCATCAACCGCGACGGGGAGCTCGACGCCTTCTACGAGCGGCTCCATCCGTTCCTCGACTACCTGCTGCCCCAGTACCTGGCGGAGGGCAAGGCGCACCTCGTCGTCGCGATCGGGTGCACCGGCGGCCGGCACCGCTCGGTCGCGATCGCCGACCACCTCGCGGACCGCTACGGACCGGGCAAGGAGTATCTGATCGAGGTCATGCACCGCGACGTCGAGCGGCCGGTCTGATGCGTGACGCGGACGGCCGCGGCCGGTGATCGAGCACATTGG
>DATKFF010000478.1:0-11658 GCA_035511595.1 Solirubrobacteraceae bacterium
CGACTCGATCCACGTGGTCGGGACCAACGGCAAGTCCTCGACGGTGCGGATGATCGCGGCGATCCTCCAGCGCCACGGGCTCAGCACTGGCGCCTACCTGTCCCCGCACCTGCTGTCCTACTGCGAGCGGATCCGGATCGACGGGGAGGACCTGTCGCCGGCGGCGTTCGGCGCGGCGGTACAGCGGGCCCGGCATGCGGTCGACCTGGTCAACCGCTCGCTCACCCGCGACGACGGCGTCACCCAGTTCGAGGCGTTGACCGCGGCCGCCTACTCCGAGCTTGCCGCCCGGTCGGTCGACGTCGCGGTGATTGAAGCGGGCCTCGGAGGACGCTACGACGCGACCAACGTAATTCCCTCGAAGGTCCAGGTCCTGACGAGCGTCGGGCTCGAGCACACGCGTTGGCTCGGCCCCACGATCACCGACATCGCGCGGGAGAAGCTCGACGTGGTGCAGCCCGGTGCGACGCTCGTGCTGGGGCACGCGCTGGCGCCCGACGCGGCCGCGGTGGCCGAGACGGTGGCGGCCGATCGCGGCGCGCGGATCGTCCACGCGCCCGCCGAGCCCGACGTGGCGGTTGGCGCGCCCGGCGTCTACCAGCGGCGCAACTTCGCCCTGGCGCGCGCCGCCGCAGGGGCATATCTCGGCGAGCTCCGGGACGACGCCGTCGCCGCGGCGGCCGCCGAGGTGCGGGTGCCGGGACGACTGCAGGTGATCGGCGAAGAACCGTTAACGCTCGTCGATGGGGCCCACAACCCCGAGGGCATCGCGGCGCTCGTCGAGTCGCTGCCCGAGGTTGCCGGCGAGCGGCGGCCGCTGGTGGCGGTGCTGTCGATCCTCGACGACAAGGACGCGGCGGCAATGCTCGCCGAGCTCGCGCCCGTGTGCGACGCGCTGATCTTCACGAGCAGTCAGAATCCCCGCGCGTTGCCACCGCCGACGCTCAGCTCCCTGGCACACCAGCTTGGCGGTCCGCCGAGCGAGATCGTGGCGGATCCGCGCGCCGCTCTGCAGCGAGCGCGAGCCAGCGTGGGATCCCGCGGCGCGGTGCTCGCGACCGGCTCGATCTACCTGATCGCCGACCTGCTGCGACCGCCTGCCTCGGGTCGCGCCTCGATCCTGTGAGCACCGTGAACGAGCGCGACGACCAGCCCAGCTTCCTCACGATGATCGGCCTGGTCGCGCTGATCGTCGCGGTGGTGATCTTGGTGTTCTTCGGAATCGGGTACCTATTCGGGCGAACGTTCCTGTGAGCGCGCCGCGGCGGCGCTAGCGCGACCGTACCGGTCCGACCCCCGTCCCCATTACACTCGCCTCCTTAACAATGTTCTCTCCAGCCGTCTTCGGCATCAGCAACAGCGGGGTGAACCTCGCGATCGACCTGCTGATCCTGTTCCTCGTGGTGGTGTGGCTGGCGCTCGTCTACTGGAGCTACGCGGACGCGCGCCGGCGAATCGCCGATCCGATGCTGATCGGCTGCGCGACCGCCGCCTCGCTGTTCCCGTTCGTCGGCACGCTGGTCTACATGATCGTGCGCCCGCCCGAATACCTCGACGACGTGCGCGAGCGCGAGCTCGAGATGCAGGCGGCGGAAGCGCGGCTGGCCGAGATCGGCTACCACCTCTGCCCCCACTGCGACCACGAGGTGGAGAAGGACTTCCTGCGCTGTCCGAACTGCATGCGCAAGCTCAAGGACCCCTGCTCGGTGTGCGGAAAGCCGCTCGAGCCGTCGTGGCGGATCTGCCCCTTCTGCGAGTCCGAGGTCGGGACCGCGGTCCCACCCCCGCGCCGGACCCGGCGCCGCCGCGATGGCGTCTCAGAACGTCCAGTCGCTGGCTTTGCCGAGACCCCCACGCCCGGGCCGACCGAGCGCGGTGGCCCGGCGTCCACCTGACCGATCCCGAAACCTAGGAAGGCCGGCCCTATGGAGCGAACGCTGATCCTTGTGAAGCCCGACGCCTTTGCCCGGAACCTGAGCGGAGAGATCATCTCCCGGTTCGAGCGCAAGGGGCTCAGGCTCGCGGCGCTGAAGCTGATGACGATGGATCGCCCGCTGGCGGAGCGCCACTATGCCGAGCACGAGGGCAAGCCGTTCTTCGCCGAGCTCGTGGCGTTCATCATCTCGGGCCCGCTCGTCGCGATGGTGCTCGAGGGAGAGCACGCGATCGTGGCCGCGCGCCAGGTGATCGGCGCGACCAACCCGATCGAGGCGGCACCCGGATCGATCCGTGGCGACTACGCGCTCGAGGTCGGTCAGAACATGGTCCACGGATCCGACTCGCCCGAGTCGGCCGCGCGCGAGGTCGGGCTGTTCTTCCCCGACCTGAGCTGATCCTCGCGTCTCGCTCGCCGCAGCGGCGAGCGATCCTCGAACTGCTCGGGGTGAAGTTCTCGGTCCTCGCCGCCGACGCCGAGGAGCTGGAGCAGGGCCCGCCCGAGGACGTCGCCGTCGAGAACGCCCGCCGCAAGGCGGCCGCGGTCGCGGCGCACCGCCCGGGGTTCGCGGTGCTCGGGGCCGACACGATCGTCTCGGTCGACGGGCGGATCTACGGCAAACCGGAGGGGGAGGACGCCGCCCGCGCGACGCTCCGCGCGCTCTCAGGCAGATGGCACGCCGTCATCGGCGGCGTCTGCCTGATCGACGGCGCCGGTGTCAGGACCGCCGTGGCACGCACGGACGTCGAGTTCCGTGAGCTCACCGACGAGCTGATCGACTGGTACCTGGGCACCGGGGAGTGGCGCGAGCGCGCCGGCGGCTATGCGATCCAGGGGCGCGGCGCGGCGCTCGTGACCCGGATCGAGGGCGACTACCTCAACGTCGTCGGGTTGCCGGTCGCGACCCTGCTCGAGCTGGCCCCGTGGCTGCTGGGGGCGTAGCTTGCCGGAGGCGCCGAGACCCGCTCGAACGAACGTCCATGGGCGGTTCCTTGCGACTGGCGATTTTCCAGCGGAATTGCGGCTTCGACACGAGGGTGGCGATAGTCGGCTGGACGTTCATTCGGGTACACTCGCCCGCGGACGGCGCTGGCAGCACGGCGTGGCCTCCAGAGTCTCGTCGCCACGTCGTTCGCTGACCCCTACTCCCGACTGACCGCTCCTTATCGATGGGTTTCTTCAGCTACCTGACAGGCTTCGGTGGCCGCGACATGGCGGTCGATCTCGGCACGGCCAACACGCTGGTGTACGTCCGCGGTCGCGGGATCGTGCTCTCGGAGCCGAGCGTGGTCGCGGTCGACTCGCGCAGCGGTGAGGTCCACGCGGTCGGGATCGAGGCCAAGCGGATGCTCGGGCGCACCCCGGGGACGATTCAGGCGATCCGCCCACTCAAGGACGGGGTGATCGCCGACTTCGAGGTCACCGAGGAGATGCTCCGTCACTTCATCCAGAAGGTGCATCAGAACCGCTGGGCGCACCCGCGAGTCGTGGTGTGCGTGCCGAGCGGCGTGACCGGCGTCGAGAAACGCGCGGTCGAGGAGGCGTGCCTGAGCGCGGGCGCGCGGCAGGCCTATCTGATCGAGGAGCCGATGGCTGCCGCGATCGGGGCGGGACTCCCCGTCGGCGAGCCGACCGGCTCGATGGTGGTCGACATCGGCGGTGGGACCAGCGAGGTCGCCGTGATCTCGCTCGGCGGGATCGTGGTTTCGCAGTCGATCCGCGTCGGCGGCGACGAGCTCGACGAGGCGATCATGAACTACGTCAAGCGGGAGTACAAGCTGCTGATCGGCCAGCAGACCGCAGAGGAGGTCAAGCTCGAGATCGGCTCGGCGTTCCCCACCGGCGAGGAGGTCCAGGCCGAGATCCGGGGACGCGACATGGTCTCGGGGCTGCCGAAGACGGTGGTCCTGACGAGCGAGGAGATCCGTGGCGCGCTGGAGGAGCCGGTGACGCAGATCATCGACGCGGTCAAGGAGACGCTGGACCGGACACCCCCGGAACTGGCCTCCGACATCATGGATCGTGGCATCATGCTCGCCGGAGGCGGTTCGTTGCTACAGGGGCTCGAAGAGCGTCTGCGTCATGAGACGCAGATGCCCGCGCATCTGGCCGAGTCGCCGCTCACGTGTGTGGCGGTCGGCTCAGGAAGGTCACTGGAGGAGTTCGAAGCGATCCACCGTTCGAGCAAGAATTCACGTAATCGCCGTCACCGGTATTAGCTTTCCAGGACCGGGCGCCGGGCGGCCCCGGAGCGACAGTTTGGAGACACGGACCCCGTGCACAGCAAGCAAGTTCGACGGCGCCGAGCAGTCGTAGCAGCCCTCGTCGTCGCCTCCCTGATCCTGCTGACGGCCTACTTCGGCGAGTCCGCGAGCAGCCCGCTCCATAGCGTGCAACGGGGGATCGTCGCGGTGTTCTCGCCCGTCGAGCAAGGCGCCAGCACGGTGCTCTCCCCGTTCCGGGACGTCGCGAGCTTCTTTTCGAACACGTTCAAGGCGAAGTCGCAGGTCAAGCAGCTCCGGACTCAGGTGGCCAGCCTGACCGCGAAGCTCGCTCGGGCCCAGTACGCGGCCTCGCAGAACGCGCAGCTCCGCGCCCAGCTGCACCTCGTAGACAACGGACTCGACACCTTCAAACCGATCGCCGCGAGCGTGATCTTCCGCGATCCGAACCTCTGGTACGAGACGATCCAGGTCGACAAGGGCTCGGGCGACGGCGTCCATAAGGGTGACCCCGTCACCGGGGATGGCGCGCTCGTCGGCGAGGTCTCCCAGGTCGGTTCCAACTTCTCCGTCGTGTCGCTGCTGACCGATCCCGCGATGGCAGTCGCCGCCGAGGTGCTCGACTCAAACGGCGACGCGGGCGTGCTCGTGCCCGCGGTCGGCAACCCCGACCAGCTCGTGCTCCAGGACCTGCAGCCCAACGCCCCGATCCAGGTGGGCCAGCAGGTCGCGACCGTCGGCTTCCGGGCCGGACCACTGCAGGACCTGTATCCGTCGGCGATACCGATCGGCACCGTCGCCTCCGTCGGCAACAACCTCGCCAACAACGGCGAGGTCGCGGTCACGCCGGACGCGAACCTCCGCCAGCTGTCCGTCGTCCAGATCCTGACCTCGCCCCACTCGGGCAGCCTGAGGGCGCAGACCACGGCTCCATGAGCTGGGAAACGCTTCGCCTGCCACTGCGCCTGCTCCTCCTCGCGTTCGGCGTGGTGGTGATTCAGGAGGCCGCCGTCTCGCAGATCTCGATCTTCGAGACCGCTGCCGACCTGACCCCGCTGGTAGTGATGTCGGTCGGCCTGCTCGCGGGCTCGGTCGCGGGGGCGATCATGGGTTTCACGGTCGGGCTGCTGGTCGACGTGTTCCTGTTCCAGACGCTCGGCGTGACGTCGCTGCTGTTCATCACGATCGGCTACTGGAGCGGTCGGCTGCGGGAGCTGCGTGACCCGTCGCACGGACTCGTGCCGATGGCGCTGGGGGCCGCGGCGACCGCGTTCGCCGGTCTTGGCATGACGGTCATCCAGTTCCTGCTCGGCGTCGACTCGCCGGTCAGCCTGCTGCTCCTCCAGCAGATCTTCGTCACCGTGCTCGTCAACACCCTGATCGCGCTGCCGGTCTACGCCGCGGTCAGGCGCCTGCTGCAGCCGGCGCTGCCCCAGGATCCGCGTCGGCGGCGGCGCCGCGCGTACGCGACCGGCGGACTCAGCCCGCTGCAGACGCGATCAGGGGGGATCAGGCCGATGCCGAGGACGTCCCGGTGATCCAGCCGGTCGACGACAGGCGTCCCGCGCTGACCCCGCAGCTGGCGCTGCGGGTCGCGATCCTCGGCAGCTTCGCGCTGGCGATGTTCGCGATCATCTTCTTCCGGCTCTGGTTCCTGCAGGTGCTTTCGGGCAACAAGTACGTCGCCCAGGCGCAGGTCAATCGCGTGAGGGACATCGACGTCCCGGCCCAGCGGGGGCAGATCCTCGACCAGAACGGCACTCCGCTGGTGACCTCGATCCGATCGACGGCCGTCGAGATCTCGCCGCTGGCGCTTCCCGTGCCGCTGACGCCATGCGACGCCTCCCAGTTCGCCGGCGGCGTGTGGTCGAGCTCATGTTTGGTCGCGCACCCGCCGCCGCAGGATGCCGGCCTCTACAACAGGCTGGCGGGCGTGCTGGGGATGTCGACCAAGCGCGTGAAGTGCGACGTCGGCAACGGCTATGGCTACCTGCGCCTGTCGCCGGTCGCCTGCCAGGTGGCGACCGGGTTCGCGAAGGTCTCCTACGCCAACGTCCAGGTCAAGACCGACGTCGGCAACGACGTCCTCTTCTACCTGCAGGAGCGCGCCGACCGGTTCCCCGGCGTGAGCGTGCAGCCGGTGTGGCTGCGCCAGTACCCGCTGAAGAACGTCGCGGCGCAGCTGTTCGGGACGATCGGCCCGATCAGTCCCAGCGAGACCAAGGACTCCCGGTTCAAGGGCATTCCCCACACCGCTTGGGTCGGGCAATCGGGCCTCGAATGGTCCTACAACCAGTATCTGCAGGGCACCGATGGCACCGAGCACGTCCAGGTCGACGCGCTCGGGCGCCCGGCCGGCGAGCTGTCCCAGACCCCGGCAACCCCGGGCTACAACCTCAAGCTGTCGCTCGACATCCCCCTCCAGGAGGCCGGACAGCAGGCGCTGCAGCAGTCGATCGACTCCAACTACCCGGCGAATGCGGGCGCGTTCGTGGCGATGAACCCGGTCAACGGCGAGGTCTACGCGATGGGCTCGCTGCCGAGCTTCGACCCGAACGTGTTCGCCAAGCCCGTGTCCTCATCGGTCTACAACCAGCTCAACAACCCCTCGAGCGACTTCCCGCTGCTCAACCGCGCGATCCAGAGCGAGGGGCCGACCGGCTCGACCTTCAAGCCGATCACGGCGACCGCGGCGCTCGAGAGTGGCGCCTGGAACATCGGCGACACATACGACGACACCGGGCAGTTCTGCATCGACACCCAGTGCCGACGCAACGCCGGCGGCGCCGCCAACGGCGTGCTGAACCTGGTCGACGCGATCCGGGTCTCCGACGACGTCTTCTTCTACAACCTCGGGGCACTCACCAACAGCCCGCAGCCCGCCGGCGGCGCGCTGCAGCACTGGGCGCACCTGTACGGGATCGGCCAGTCGACCGGCATCGACCTCGGCGGCGAGTACGCCGGCAACCTGCCGACGCCGGCGTGGCGCTCGCGCGTCGACCAGGTCGAGCTCCAGTGCGAGAAGCGCCACCACGTGCCACCGTCCGAGTACTTCAATCCCGGCGTCGGCTGCGGGATCGCGGACGGCCGCCCGTGGTCGATCGGCGACAACATCAACCTGGCGGTCGGACAGGGGGACGTGCAGGTCACGCCGCTCCAGCTGGCGGTCGCGTACTCCGCGATCGCCAACGAGGGGACGATCGTCAGGCCGCACATCGGGCTCGACGTCCAAGGGGCCGACGGCACCGTCAAGCAGAACATCAACCCTCAGCCCGTGCGCCGACTGAACATCAACCCGATCTACCTCGACACGATCCGCCAGGGCCTCCGTGACGCGGCCTCGCAGCCCGGCGGGACGTCGGCCGACGTGTTCGCGAGCTTCCCCGAGCAGGTGTACGGCAAGACCGGGACCGCTCAGTACAACAACCAGCAGGACTACGCGTGGTACGCGTGCTTCGTGCCCCCGAGCGCAACGACGAAGCCGATCGTCGTCGTCGTGAAGGTCGAGCAGGGCGGGTTCGGCGCCGTCGGCGCCGCCCCGGTGGCCAGGGAGATCCTCTCGCAGTGGTTCTTCGGCAAGAAGGGCGCGTACGTCGCCGGGAGCTCGAAGACCCTATGAGCGTCAGCGCCGCAAGCTCGATCCGCGCCGCCGACGAGCAGACCGTCTCGCGCCGCCGGCACGTCCTCTTGATCGACCCGCTGCTGGTGCTCGCCGCGCTCGGGCTGGTCGCGTGCTCGCTCGTGACACTGCACGTCGCCACCCGCGGGCTTGCCGCCGGGCCCTCCTACTACGTCCAGCGCCAGGCGATCTACGCCGGGATCGGGCTGCTCGTCGCGGTCGGGCTCGCGTCGTTCGACTACTCGCGTCTGCGCGAGTACAAGTTCGCGCTCTACGGGACGATGATCGCGCTGAACCTGGTCGTGTTCGGGACCCCGCCGGTCAACGGGTCACGACGCTGGATCCCGCTGCCGTTCCTGCAGTTCCAGTCCTCGGAGTTCGGCAAGGTGCTGCTGATCCTGGCGCTGTCGGCGTTCGCCGTCGACCGCGCCAGGCGCCTGCACGAGCGGCGGACGACGGCTCGGATCATGCTGCTGGCACTGATCCCGGCGCTGATCGTGATCCCGCAGCCCGACCTCGGGACCGCGCTCGTGTACGCGGCGGTCGGGTTCATGATCCTGTTCGTCGCCGGGACCTCGTGGAAGCAGCTCACGGCGCTCGCGGCCCTGGGCGCGGTCTCGATCGCGATCGTGCTGGCGGGCGCCCCGGCGCTCGGGGTGCACGTGCTCAAGCCCTACCAGGTGCAGCGCCTGACGGGGTTCCTGAATCCTTCGAGTAATCCGCAGAACCAGACATACAACATCCACGAATCGCTGATCGCGATCGGCTCGGGCGAGAAAACCGGCCGAGGGATCGCGGGGGCGAAGCAGACGGAGCTCAACTACCTTCCGGCTCCGTCCACCGACTTCGTGTTCGCCGCGCTGGGCGAGACCTACGGGTTCGTCGGCGCGGCGCTCGTGCTGTCGCTGTACGCGCTGCTGATCTGGCGCGCACTGCGAATCTTGACGATGGCGAAGAACCTATACGGGAGCCTGATCGCGGGGGGAATCCTCGCGATGTTGATGTTCCAAGTGTTCGTCAACGTGGGTATGACGATCGGAATCATGCCGATCACCGGGGTCCCGTTACCGCTGATGAGCTATGGCGGCTCGTCGGTTCTGGTGACGTTTATCGCGCTCGGCCTTCTACAGTCAATACATATACAGGCACGCATGGCGGCCGCTGGAAAGAGCAGAGCGCTCGTGTCATGAGCCGCAGCCCCGAGCGAGGGCGCGGCAAGAAACTAGGCGGCCCGTAGGGCGGCCCCAAAGATTTAAAGGACTGAATGACAATTGAAGAAGCAAGTACTGGTCAGCGTCGACCGTGGGGAAACTCGGGTTGCGCTGCTGGAGGCGACCGGCAAGGTCGCCCCTTCGAAGCCGGCCTCGGCCAACTCGTCCGGGCGTAGCCGGCGGCGCCGGAAGACCGGTAGCCCAGACGCCGGGTATCGCGTAGCTGAGCTGTACCTGGAGCGCCGCGGCAACCGCTCGATCGTCGGCAACATCTACAAGGGGCGCGTCGACAACGTGCTCGCGGGGCTGGAGGCGGCGTTCGTCGACATCGGCCTCGAAAAGAACGGCTTCCTGCACGTCGACGAGATCGTGCTTCCGGGCGTCGACGCCCCGCGGCGCGGACGCGGCTCGGGCCGTGAGGGACGGGAGATCACCGATCTGCTCAAGCCCGGCCAGGAGATCGTCGTGCAGGTCGTCAAGGACCCGCTGAAGACGAAGGGCGCGCGGCTCTCGATGGAGCTGACGATCGCGGGGCGCTACATGGTGTACGCGCCGTTCGGCGAGGGGATCGGCGTCTCTCGCCGGCTCGACGACAGGGAGCGCGAGCGGCTGCGCAAGGAGGCGGCCAAGCTCGATCTGAGGGGTGGCGGCGCGATCATCCGCACGGCCGCGCAGGGCGTCAAGCGCGCCGACCTCGAGCGTGAGCTGCAGTATCTGTTCAAGCTCAACGAGGTGCTCCAGAAGCGGGTCGAGGAGACGGCCGCGCCGGCGCTCGTGTTCCAGGAGGCCGACCTCTCGGTCCGCGTCGTACGCGATGTCTTCTCCGCCGAGTTTGAGCGCGCGATCGTCGACGATCCCAAGCAGTACCACCGGCTCGTCTCGTTCTTCTCCCGCACGGCGCCCGACCTGGTCGACCGGGTCGAGCTGTGGGAGGAGGACCAACCGCTGTTCGAGGCCTTTGGGGTCGAGCAGGTGCTCGACTCGACGCTCCAACGCAGGATCGACCTGCCGAGCGGCGGCTACCTGGTGATCGACTACGCCGAGGCGCTGACCGTGATCGACGTCAACACCGGGTCGTTCATCGGCCGTGGCAAGGGCGCGCGACTCGAGGACACGATCACGAAGACCAACCTCGAGGCGGCCGAGGAGGTCGTCCGGCAGTTGCGGCTCCGGGACATCGGCGGGATCATCGTGATCGACTTCATCGACATGGCGCGGGCGCGCAACCGTGACGCCGTGCTGAAGTCGCTGCGGGCCGCTTTGGACGAGGACCGGACGAAGACCTTCGTGGTCGAGATCTCGCCCCTGGGGCTGGTCGAGATGACCCGCCAGAACGTCACCGACGGGGTGCGCGAGATCATGACCCGGCCGTGCCCGACCTGCGGTGGCGAGGGCGTGATCAAGTCCGAGGAGACGCTGGCGATCGAGTTCGAGCGCAAGATGCGCGACCTCGCGAAGGAGACGGAGGAGGAGGCGGTCCTGATCCAGATGAACCCGCGCGTGAGCGCCGAGTTCACCCGCGACGAGGCGCGGGTGCTGCGCGCGATCGAGCAGGAGACCGGCAAGCTGTTCGTGTTCGAGGGCTCGGAGGGACTGCATCTCGACCACTTCGCGGTCGTGCTCGAGGGCACGCGTGACGAGGTCCTGGAGCGCGCGGTCCCGTTCCGCGTGGGCGAGGAGGTCCACGTACAGATCGTCGAGCCGCACATGTACAGCCCCGGCGACGCGGTCGCGAAGGTCGACGGCTACGTGATCTCGGTCGTCGGCGGCGGACCGTATGTCGGCGAGAAGCATCTCGTGCGGATCGACCAGGCCGGGCGGACGGCGGCGATGGCCTCGCTGCTCGACGCCGAGCCGAGCAGCGAGTCGGACTTGGACTCCTCGTCGGCGTCGGCGGGTTCCAAGGGGTCCTCGGAGGACGGTGGAGATGACCTACAATCGAAGCCTCGGCGCCGTGGCCGCAGAGGCGGACGGCGCCGTTCCGGCGCTAAGGCGACCTCCGCCCAGGCCGGAACGTCATCGGACTAGTCATGTACGCGATCGTCAAGACAGGCGGAAAGCAATACCGCGTCGAGGAGGGTCAGTCCCTGCTCGTCGAGCGGCTGCCCGTCGAGGACGGCGGCAAGGCGGTCCTGCGGCCGCTGCTGTACGTCGACGGCTCGAACGTCGTCGACGGCGACGAGCTCGCGAAGGTGACGGTCGAGGCGAAGGTGCTCGGCCACGAGCGCGGACCGAAGCTGAGAATCGTCAAGTTCAAGCCCAAGCGCGGCTATAAGCGCCGCACCGGCCACCGCCAGGAGCTCACGCGGATCGAGGTCACCGGGATCAAGCTCGGCGCCCGTCGCTCGCCGTCGCGCGCGAAGGCGGCCGAAACCGAGGCTGCGGCTCAGCCGGCTCCGGTCGCGGCCGACGCGAAGCCCTCGGCCACAAAGCCCGCCGCGCGCAAGCCGCGGGCACCGCGAAAGCCGGCGGCGCCCAAGGCAGACGCCCCCAAGCCAGAGACGGAGGAAGGCAATGGCGCATAAGAAAGGCCTCGGCTCGTCCCGCAACGGCCGTGACTCGAACGCCAAGCGGCTCGGCGTGAAGGTGTTCGCCGGTCAGCCCGTCAGCGGCGGCGAGATCATCGTCCGCCAGCGCGGAACTCGCTTCAAGCCGGGCGACGGCGTCGGC
>DATKFF010000479.1:0-5585 GCA_035511595.1 Solirubrobacteraceae bacterium
CAGTCCGACCGCGCCGCGGATCGAGGCCGGTAGCCGCAGCGCACCGTGCGGCGGCAACGTCCCCACCCCTTCCCGATATAGGTAGCGCCCAAGCTCGGCCAAGAAGAACGGATTGCCGTCCGTCTCGGCGTACGCGAAATCCACAAGCTCCGGCTCGAGCCCTCCGCCCGCGACCCGTTCGAGTAATTCGCTCGCCTCGTGCCGTGAGAGCCCGGCCAACGCCAGATACTCGGATGACCGCGACCGGTGGATCTCTGCGAGCCGCTGGGCCAGGGGGTGCCCGAGCGACAGCCCGCTCGCGCGGCAGCAAACGACCACCACGACATCCCTCGCCAGCCGCGCGACCTGAGCGAACAGCTCCAGCGATTCGGGGTACGCCCACTGCATGTCATCGAGCACCAGCACCGGCGAGCGCTCAAACGAGCGGAGCAACCGGGCCAGAACCTCCGCAAGCCGCAACCGCGCGATCTCAGCCGGCGTGCTCGTCCGCCACCGCTCGGCATCTGGCAGCAACGGTCCCAGCCACCGCATCTGAGCCCCCAACACAGCCCGCAATCCGTCGGCTTCCAGACGCACCACCAGCTCGCGGATCGCCTCGGCCCAGACTGCGTAGGGGCGTGCCGGGCCGCCCTCGTAGCAGGTGCCCCACAAGACCTCGCCGCCCTGGCTGCGGACACCCCGCGCGAACTCGGCCGTGGTCCGCGTTTTGCCGATCCCAGCCTCTCCATACACGACGACGACCGGCGCAACGCCACCAGCCCCCGCCGCGAGCCATGCCCCCTCCAAGACTTCAAGCTCGCCAGCTCGCCCAACAAAGTCCAAACGCATAACGGTCGCCGTCTCCCAAGGACCGGCGCCGGACTCAACCCTACACCGAGCGCAAGCGGGGAATGCGCTACGTCTGCAGAGGCGAGGCTCGCCACCGAGGCCTCTTGATCAGCGCCCTTCTCACCGCAGGCATGTCGGAGGCCGCACCTCGGCGAGGGTCAGGAGAAGCGAGCGAGCGCATGGAGGCGATCATCAGCGCGTTCTGTTGCCACACGGCTTCGCTGAACTTCCGCGCGACGATCAGGTCTGTCAGCCAGCTCGCCGCACCCAAGCGACTCAAGGTCAGCGGATCGAGTGGCAGTAATGGATTTCTAATTGGTCTCATTTGGATTTGACGATTGCGCGCGGAACCGCTCACCGATACTGGCCGCGAGAGCAGTCGAGCGCTGGACCACGCGTACGAGGGACGGCGTCAGGCGCTGGAACGCTGCTTCAGCCAGCCGGCCAGCTCGGGCCAGATCTGGTGCTTTGCCTTCGATCCCGCGATCAGTCCAATGTGACCCCCAGGGCGCGCCATGTGCGTGATGTCCGTCGATCCCGCCAGCCCGAGCAGCGGCAGCGTGTTGACCGGCGGGACGATGTGATCATGATCGGCGGTGAGCACCAGCAGCGACTGCTCGATCCGGCGCAGATCGACCCGTTCACCGCGAATCTGAAGCGACCCCCGAGCGAGCCTGCCCTCCTTGTAGATCCAGGTGACCCACTCCCGAAACGCGCGGGCCGGAAACGGCGGGTTATCCGCAATCCACTTCGCCATCGCCTGAAATGCGGCGCGGTCGGCCGTCCCGTCTTGGACGTCCTGCGCTAGCCGACGGTAGGTCGTCCACAGGTTGGTGACCGGTTTCATCAGCTTGTTCGCCACGTCGATGCCCCGACCGGGGATCACCTCCCAGTTCTCACACACGTAATCGACGTCAAACGAATCGCGTCCGACCCACGTGTGGTAGAGCGATTCGGTCGGGTCGACCGGCGTGGTCAGCAACACGAGGTTGCGCGCCGGGCTCCGTCGCCCCTCGAGTCCCGCGTGCATCGCACAGAGCGTTCCCCCGATGCACCATCCCGCGAGGCTCAGGGCGCTGGCTCCAGAGGACCGGAGGACCTCTCTCATCCCCCAATGAAGTGCGTCGCAGACGTAGTAATCGAGGCCCGTATCCGAATCCTCCGGACCCGGGACGCCCCAGTCCAGCAGGTAGACATCGAAGCCCTCGGCGAGCAGAAACTCGACGAGCGAATTCCCGGCGCGGAGGTCAAAGATCGCCGGCCCGTTGATCAGTGCGAACACCAGCATCACCGGGACCGGAAAGCGCCGACTGCTCGAGCGGTAGCGATACAGCGTCGTCTTGCGATGGGTCCAGACGACGTCGCGAGGTGTGGTCGCGATGCGCGCGTCCGGCGTCGTCAGGATGATGTTCCAGGTCTCGACGATGTCGGCGAGCTTTACCGGTGGTGACATTGACACACTCATCACCGCGATCGTGGCTCACGGGACCGGGTCTGTCATCGGCCGAGCGGAGGCTTCGTCCCTACAGCGCCCGAGGTAGCACGGCCTGCAGGTCAGCGAGAGACAGCGCATCGGGCCATCGGACGCCGGCCCGCTCAGGCGGATCATGGCGAGATGGCGCCAAAGCTCTTGAACCGGTTGATCGCCGGACGCCGACAAACCCTGGCCGACCCGTTCGTCGCGCAGTTCCAGTTCCCTGTCCCCGGCGGGTGGCTGAACGTCGCGCGGTCCGGGCCCACCGTGGGACGTGCCGACGGCGTCGTCCTGGCGGTGCACGGGATCACGGCCTCCCATGTCGCGTGGCGCACGGTCGCGCGAGTGCTGGCCGTGGAGGGCGACGTCACCGTTCTGTCCCCGGACCTACGGGGCCGCGGTCGTAGCGGCGGCGTGCCCGGTCCGTTTGGTATCTCCGCGCACGTTGCCGACCTGGTGGCGCTCCTGGACAGGGAAGGCGTTGAGTCGGCGGTGCTGGCGGGACACTCGATGGGTGGCTACGTCGCCGCCCGGCTCGCGGCCGAGCACCCCGAACGCGTGTCGAGCCTGGTCCTGATCGACGGTGGGCTGCAGATCGATGTGCCAGCCGATAAGGATCCCGCCGAACTGCTGGCTGCGGCACTCGGGCCGGCCGCCGAGCGGCTTGACGATTGGTTCGCGTCCCGCGCGGATTACGTCGCGATGTGGCGGGCGCATCCGGCGTTCGCCGACGCGTGGAACGCCGACGTCGAGGCGTACGTCAACTACGACGTCGAATCCGCTGAGGACCGAGCGCACCCGAACGCGGTCCGCTCGAGAGTGTCGTCCGACGCCGTTTGGGCGGATGGCCGCGAAATTCTGCTCGACGAGGTCACGAGGACAGCGCTCGACCGCGTGAGCGCGCCGGTACGACTGCTGCGCGCCCCGCGTGGAATCCTCGATGACGACCGTCCGCTGATCCCGCCGAAGGCGCTCGCCGATTTCGCCTCGGTCCGCCCGGGTGCAAGCCGCGAGACGGTCCCGGGTACGAACCACTACACGATCCTGCTTGGCCCGGGCGCGGGCCCCGCACGCGTAGCCGAGGCGATACACGACGCGTCATCCGGCGCCGGCCTCGCTCGCTAACCGGACCGAGAGCATTTCCGGCCCTCGCGGTCCGCCCGACCTGGCTCTGTGGCGGGCGGCTTCCGCGTCCAGTAACTGTGCACGCCACCTCGCCAGCTGAGCACGCTGGCATACAGCGCAAACGCCCACGTGGCGATGGTGGCGATCGCATCCCGGGATGCTGGCCGTCGTCGGCATCTCTCCTCCTGTTTCCTGACCGTCTCGGTGAACTTGGCGTCACCCCACTTTGGCTCTCAGAGCGGGGCTTGCTTCGTGGCAAATTGGTACGCCGGGACCCCCGCCTGGGCAAGAACGCGCGGTTTTTCACGACATGCTCGGAAGTCGCGGAGAAACGCTTGTAACGGCGGGTGTGCTTTGTACTGTCGGCCAGCCTAGACGTCAGTGCCAGTAGGTCGTGGGGAAGCTGAGTGACAACGAAGTCCGATGAAGGAGCCTCCAACGCGATGACCAGACCCCCGGGTGTCGACAATCACGATCGACGTGTACTCGAGCTGCAGCAGCCGAGAGTTCGCCAAGCTCGGCGAACGCGCCATGAGTCCAACGGATCGTCGGGGCGCTGGTCGCATGAGCTGAGCGCCATCGAGGGCGGCGCGTTCGATCATTGCGGAGCTGCCCAGACGTGCGCCGCTGTCAGGGTCCTGCTCGCCGAGGGTGTGGGACTTGTGCGCGCGGGATTGCGGTCGTTGCTCGAGCGCGAAGGTGACATCTCAGTTGCGGCGGAGGCTTCGACGGGCGAGCAGGCGGTGGCGCTGGTGATCGAGACGCGCCCAGACGTGCTGGTCATGCACATTCGCCTCCCCGGCCTTGACGGGCTTGCGGCGACGCGCCGGATCCTCTCCGACCCGGATCTGTCGGGGACGAGAGTCGTGATCGTCACCGACGACGAGCGCGAGGAGGATCTGCTCGGCGCGCTCCGCTCCGGAGCCAGCGGTTTCGTGATGCTCGATGCGGAGCCGATGGAATTGGTCCGCGCGGTGCGGGTAGTCGCCGCTGGAGGAGCCCAACTGTCTCCGTGGGCCACACGCCGGATTCTCGATGAATTCGCGTCGGCGCCTGACCCGCCGCCTGCCTACCCTGAGCATTTCGACGAGCTCACGAGCCGCGAGCGCCACATCGTGTCTCTGGTCGCGCTGGGGCTGACCAACGGTGAGATCGCTGAGCGGCTCGTGATCAGCCCCGCCACGGTGAAAACGCACGTCAGCCGCGCGATGCTCAAGCTCCACGCCAGGGACCGCGCCAAGCTGGTGGCCCTGGCGTACCAGACCGGTTTTGTCCAGCGGCGGCGAACGGGTGACGCGCGCTCGGCGAGCGACCACGCGTCCCCGCCGCTGGCCGTCGTTCAGCGAGTCTGAGCCGAGCTGCTCCGCCGATGTCTAAGCCCGCGAGTGCGCGGACGGGAATGCCTTTTCCTGGCGTGCCCGCGGGTAGGCCTGCCGTTCACGTGCTTCTTGGGATGGCGGGGCGCCGAGCCGCTCTGCGCCGGCGGATTGGCTACCGGCGGCTGGCCGCCCTGCTGCGTTGGACCGGTCGGCTGCGTTGGTGGAGCGGGAGAGCCCAGCGAGCCGCCAGGCCCCAACGGACCCGTCGGCCCAACGTTGAGCGCCGCACCGCCGCACGGGAGGTTCTGATTGCTGCCGCCGAGCGGTCCGGAAGACCCCAGCGGCCCCAGAGGACCGGTAGGCCCGAGATTGGGGATCCCTGGGAACAACCCCTGGTTCACCCCGCACGACAGGCCCGGAAACGGAGTCCCGCTGCCGGTAGTCGCGGGCGGCGGCCCAGCGGCGGAGGCGCCCGCCGCCGGTCCGGCGCTGACAATCGCACAGGCGATGCCCGCGATCATGGTTAGACGTTTAGGTGATCGTTTCATTGTCACTCCTTACATCTCATCGGTTGACGCTGGCGCAAACCAGCTCGATCAACCATTGCGCCCAACCGGCATTCGCTCCCTGGCCTTGCGCCCCGTTGGTCGCTGTACGTCCTGCCGGTGCTGCGTACGCCCGCCGAAGTAGCCGACAAACCGCCCTCAGGGCGATGACAAGGGTCGGTCGATACCCGAACATCTGCCGCACTATCGAGGCATCGCCGGCAACCCAATGATCGACCAGGCCGACGGTCTAGAGCAGCTCGGTGACGAAGCGAGGCGTGCGCACCGGCAGGA
>DATKFF010000480.1:0-9030 GCA_035511595.1 Solirubrobacteraceae bacterium
TCGGTGGATAGATCCCGCGGGCAAATGAGCGGACCTCTTCGATCGTCGCGTCGATCTCCTCGCCGAGCGCGCGGAGTGCGTCTCCGCCGCTCGCATCCTTGTCCTCGATCTGCTCAGCCGCCAGTGCGAGCTTGATCCGGAGCGCCACGAGCCGCTGCTGCGCACCGTCGTGGATGTCGCGCTCGATCTTCCGGCGACCGCGGCGCTCAGCGTTGATCCCGAGCACCCGGGCTTCGGCCAGCTGCTCGAGCGATATGCGCAGGTCGCCGCTGAGTCGGTCGTTCTCGAGCGCGGCCAGCGCATACGAGCCAGCCGTCTGGACCAGCGTCGCATCCTCCACGAGGTCGCGGTCGTGGACGATGGCGAGCCGCCAGTTCCCGCTTTCGACCGCGGTGATCGCGCGCCCATTGCCGGAGTCCGGCAGCGGCAGTGGCGATCCGGATTCGTCGACCCAGCCCTCCGCATCGCCCGGGAACGAGTGGAGTATCTGCAGCGACGGGTCTTCGAGCGCGTCCGCCATCACGCCGGTCACGTGCGAGGGGGTCGCGCTGGCCCTCAGCTCCCGAGCGATCCGAGCTAACGCCTTGACGGCGAACAGGCGCCGGTACAGCCGACCCGTCACGACAGCCAACGCGAGGGCAGGGAGCGCGAGCACGTAGATCCAGGTCAGCACGTCCAAGCTCTCAGCGGCGGGGGCGACGGCGCGGGCACGGAAGTACATAGCGAGCGTGACAACTTGAACAACCGCGATCAGGGCGATCGGCGTGCACATGCGACGCAGCAGCGCACCGCCGTTTCGAGCTCTCTGGATCGTCGCCGCCGAGACCGCCACGAACCAAGCGACGGTGAGGACCTCCCGCACCGGCAAGACCAGGTCGTGCACGAACCCGGGGGTCGAGCTCTTCAGCGCGAATGCGTTGCTGGGACAGCCACTGGTGCACATCGACCACGCTGAGGGAGTCGGATACTGACCGATCAGCGCGGTGGGGATGTACAGCAGCAACACGAGCAGCACTCCGAAACCAAAGAGCCCACGATGAATGGGCTGCACGATCCGGCCCGATGGGTAGCTCAGCAGGAGGTACACGATCGCGAGCTCAACGAGCCACTGGCTCACCCGACCGACGCTGTAGGCGACTGCACCGGGCGAAGCCGCGAGCGCCGAAAACGACCACAGCACGGCAGCTCCGATAAGTACCCGGGCGTAGAGGTCGTCCCGCGCCCGCGCGAGGTCGTGAATCCCCACCCCGAACGAGATGCAAGCACCGGCCAGGAAGAAGGGGATCGCGACGCTGCGCGTCGCAGAATGACTTCCGGCGAGGACTGACAGGACCACCGCGATCGTCACCACCGAAAGCGCGAGCGTGACGGCCAACGTCTTCGCGGTCGACGACTGACGCGTCAACGCGGACGGTCTCGCGTCAACGATCTCGGTCATCGTCGTCCCTCGTGGGGGAGCACCGCAGCGCTGTCCAGCGGGTGGCGAGTGACCTCGCGGTGATGCGGCGGCTGTTCGTGTCTTGGCCCCTTCGCGGTCCTTGTCTGCAACGGACCGACGACCCCGGGCCGGCGTGCGACCACTTGTCTGCTCCGCGTCGTGACGTGCCACCCCCTAGTCGATCCATGACCGGCTTCGAGGGATCGCTGTGTCCACGCTAGCACACGAACCGGTTAGCGGGGCAACGCGGCGATCTACGGACCGTAATCAGGAAAAACCCGCAACGGCGGGATACGGCGGCCCGATGCGGCACGCCTGCGGGTCATCCGATTGGGGTGATGCTCGGCGTGACGGGGCGCGACAAGGTGGGCGGCGGCATCCGTGAGGAAACGAAAGGAGAGGTCGGCTATGGCAACCCTGGTTGCGATTGGCTATACGGACGAGACGACCGCCGAACAGGCGAGGCAGACCGTCCAGGGGCTGGAGTCGGAATTGATCATCCAGGCCGATCAGGTCGCCGCGATCTCGCGGGACCGGGACGGCAAGTACCACGTCACCACCACGCACGGCGGCGCATCGACGGGGGGCGGGGCGGCATGGGGCGGGTTCTGGGGTCTTCTGTTCGGGATCCTGTTCTTCGTGCCGTTCGTAGGACTGGCGGTCGGGGTCGGTTTGGGTGCGCTGTCCGGCCACCTCGGCGAGAAGGGCATCGACAAGGCGTTCCAGCAACAAGTGCGTGATCACGTCAAGCCGGGCACCTCAGCACTGTTCATGATCATCGAGCAGGCGACGCCCGACAAGGCCATCGCCGCGCTGCAGCAATACGGCGGCACCGTCTTCAGGACCTCGCTCTCTGACGAGGACACGGCGAAGCTGCAGGAAGCGCTGACGCCCGAGACCGTGGGGGCGCCGAAGTAGTTCCCGGGGCGCTGGTTGGGCCGTGGCCGCCGATGGTGATCCCAGCCGGCGGCCGCGGCTTTTCCTCAGCCTGAGCCCGCTCTCAGGCGGTGACGGGCACCGACGTCGAGGGCGCCGTCGGACGGAATGCGTGCATCTCGGACTGATCGGGGCCGACGATGCCGTAGCTGGACTCGGGTACCTCGTTCCAGACGCCGGCCACATCGCCGAGGGGCTCGGAGACGATCAGCCGCGCGTTGTCCGAGACTTCCTTGAACAGCTCCCGCTCCGGGTACAGCTTGCGAAGCGTGGGTACGTCGGTCGTGTAGAAGAGCGACCGCGACTTTCTCTCGCTCGAGTACCGGAACGCCCAGATGGTCTCGCCGTCGGTGGTCGCGACGGTGCCCTGGAACGGGTGACCGACCCCGTGGCGGGCGGCGACCGCTTCGACGAATCCGATCGCCTGCTCGACGGCCGCCGGAGGATCGTCTTCCAGCCCGAACGTGAGGGCGAGATAGAAGAGGAACTCGGTGTCGGCCTGTCCCTGGATCTCGGGGTACAGCGACGGGTCGATCGCCAGCACCAGGTCACGCTTGATCGTGGCGAACTCGTTGATGTACCCGTTGTGCATGAACAGCCAGTTGTCGTGACGGAAGGGATGGCAATTGGTCTGCTGCACCGCGCTCCCGATCGCGGCCCGGATGTGCGTGAAGAACAGCGGCGAGCTGATGTGGCCGGAAAGCTCACGCAGGTTCGCGTCGTTCCAGGCGGGCTCCGTGCTGTGGAATACGCCTGGCGTCTCAGGGGCGCCATACCAGCCCACACCGAAGCCGTCGCCGTTGGTCGGCTCGGCGCCGAGCCGTGAGTGCAGGCTCTGGGCGACCAGCGAGTTAGGGCCCTCGTAGAGGACGTTCTTTATGAGGATCGGGGCACCGGAATATGCGAGCCAGCGGCACATGGGCCGCTCCTTTCTGTCGTGGTCTCGTTCGTGTTCAAGTGGGTTGTCCTGCCGCCGCGGCGAGCCGGTGCGGCGCCAGAAAGCGTCCTGCGAGCCGTGCCACCAGGTCGTCGAGGCTTCGGTCTCCGGCTGCCAGTGCGCGCTGGCGATCGGCCCCGTTTGCGGTCTCCAGGGACCGCACCCCGTCGAGCGCGTCGGCGCACCCGAGGGCGCGCGCGTGTGGTCGACAGGCGCCCAGCAGGGCGCTGAGCGTCTCGCCAACAGGAATCATGGATCGGGCGCTCTGGTCGATCAGGCGCCCGTGCATCCCGTCGCGAGCGGCGAGGAACCGGTTCTCGGCGAGCGCCTCGGCGCCCAGCACGGCGAGTGACGATTCGCCTTCGAGCTCGAGGCGCGAGAGCGATTGGATCAACGCGACAAGAGCGGCGACCTCCGGGACGGTCGACTGCGCATCCATCACGCGAACCTCGACGGTTCCGAGCGCCGGCTGCAGCCGAACATCCCACCAGAGGTAGCTCGGATCCGACACGGCCTGCGGAGCGATCAGCGCATCGACGGCCTCGACGTAGTCGGCGTAGCCCGCAAAGAACGGCGGGATCCCCGTCCGGGGGAACGCCTGGAAGATAAAGGTCCGGGACGAGTCGAACCCGGTGTCACGCCCCTGCCAGAACGGAGAGTTGCCGGAGAGCGCGAGCAGAACCGGAATGTTTCGGCGCAGGCCGTTGAGGAGCTTGATCGCGTCCTCGGGCTCCGGGACGCCCACGTGCACGTGGAGCGCCATCGTCGGCTCACGCAGCGCAAGCACGCGCATCGACTCGCTGAGCCGGCGGTAGCGGTCCCCACCCGAGACCGCCGTCTGACGCCACACCGTCGAGGGATGGGTGCCCGAGGCGGCGGCGGCGAGCCCCATCACAGCCAGCTCCTCCGAAAGCCACCCGCGCAGCGAGGCGAGCTGTGCGGCGATCCCGGCCACGTCGGTGTTGACGTCGGTAGCAAGCTCGATCACCGCCGCGTGGGTCTCCGGCGATGCGTGCCGAGCGAGCTCGTCCGAGAGCTCCGCAAGGACGCGGTCGCTCGATTGAACCAGCGACCAGTCGCCCGGGTCGAGCAACATGACCTCCTCCTCGACCCCCAACGTGTACCGCTGACTACGTGACCCGTTCCAGTGGGCCCACTTCGGAAGGGCGTCAGCCACGGACGCACGATGCACATCGGTCGAGCCCGAATACCAATGCCCGGAGCTCGAGACCGCCACCGAGCAAGGGTCGCTTGAGGCCGTGAGGGCCGCAAGGAGGCGTGCACGTGCAACGCATGCGGCCGGCACCCCGTTGCGCGCCGGCGGTGGTGGTCGGCTCATCCGGATCGGATGAGGCCGGAGACCGTGAGCTCGGTTTCAATCATGTCTGCCATCGGCCGTGAACGCGCGATAGGAGGGCAGATGCCGGTCAGCTACCAGACGATCAAGCTAAGCAGGGGCAAGCACTCGTCTCCTCAGGACGGCGCATGCGTGATGGAGCTCGCTTCGATGCTCGCGGGAGAGCCGTTTTCGGACAATCCGAAGTCGGTGTGCCCGACGATCGGATCATTCCTTCGGGCCTACAACGACGCACTTGACGACGACCGTCGCCAGGATCTCTACGCCTACGCGGCCAAGGTCGTCGGGAGTGCGGGATCGGCTGAGCTCCGGCGCGCCAGGACCGACCGGCTGGAGGAATGGGGAGCGGACATGCTGCGGCGCCGGTTCAGGCGGCTGATCCGGCCGACGGGCATGGGCTTGCTCGCGCGCTTCTGGAAGCCCACGATCGTCCGGACCGGCGGCTGCGCGGTGCGCGCGATTTCGAAGCCCTCGGATGAGACGCACGCGGCGGTGCTTACGCTGATCGACGAGTTGCTCGAGATCAAGCCGAGCGACGTGACCTCATCCCGGTCGAGCGAGTCCACGGCGCGCATTCCGGGGCCGGATTCGAGCGATGCCGACCGGCCGGCGCCGATTGGCCTGATCAACCCGTAGCACCCGGCGGCCTGCCTGGGGGGTGCCCAGACAGGCCGCGTTGGGGCGCTGGGGCCTCAGCTCCGGAGCGAGAGAGCGTCAGCCCCGGGGGGGATCAACGGCCGTCCCGGTGGTCGCGGCCGCCGTCACGGTGGTCGGCGTCACCCGCACGGTCGCCCCGGCCGAAGGCGTGGTCGAGCACGAAGGCGGCGACCGCCGTTCCCTGTGCCTGACCGGCGTTCTGGTCGTAGCGGAAGTGCTGGCCGGCGAAGATACGGCTGTCAAACGCCTCGTTCGAGGCGCCTGAGAAGCTCGTGAACGACCTCGTGATGCCGACGCCCGCGTTCGTCAGTGAGAACGAGAACGAGTCGGTGTGGAAGAAGCGCTGGAGCACTGCCGCCGCTGCCGAGCTGAACTCCGCGTGGGCACCGGGATAGCTGGGGTCGTTGGCGGTCACGGCCAGCGGGACCCAGGTCGGATCGGCCACCGTATTCGGGTTGCCCTGGTCGGCCGCGGTGATCGCCGTGACCGGCCGCCAGCGGTGGTAGGCGTACTTGGAGTCGTACAGCGCGATCGCACCGTCGGCGAGGGTCGTGTCGAGTGCCGCGAACAGCCGGGCGTTCTGGGCCAGGCTGTTGCCGAACCCGATCCCGGCCAGGTCGGCGATCTGGTTCCAGACCACCCAGATCGGAGCGGCGCCCCAGAACTTGCCGATCGCGGTCTGATCCGCGGTCCGCGTGGTGCTGGTGAGGCGTCCGAGGGACTTGACCTCGTTGAAGTCGGTCGCGTACTGCGCGCTGTCGAGCGCCGGCGGCGCCGGGGCGCGGAACTGGCTGGCGCTGTCCAGCACGAACGGCGTCACGTTGGGCGTCTGAGTGAAGCCGGCGGCGGGGAACAGCGGCGGCGTCAGCTGGTACTCGCCCGGACCCGTCAGCGGCGTGAACCCTGGCGGCGTCGCGCTCGCGCCGTCATTGGCGCGCGCGGCGAGGACTGCGTTCGCCACCTCGGCGCCGTACGCGACGCCACGATCGACCCGATTCCCGGGCCCGATCTGCGCGAGCGAGCTCTGGAAGAACGCATCGATCTGAGCGCTCTGGCTGGGCAGCAGCGCGTCGAGGGCCGTATGCGCCGCCGATGCGGCGGCCGCATCCGGCGAGGCGTCGTGGATGCGGCCGACGTCGACCAGGAACGGATCCCGGTGGCCGACGATGCCGTTGACGGCGTCGTATACCGCGATCTGAGTGATCGCGAGCGTCCGGGTCGGGTGAATCGAGGCCGGCTGCGCTCCAGGCGCAACCAGCACCTTCTGCAGCTCCTGGTTCCACTGGATCACCTGGTCTGGCTGTGAGGCGGCAGCGTGCGCCCGGGCGGCGCTGTGGCGGTCGCGCGTGGCGCGTCCGCTGGCGATAGCTGTCATCGCGAAGCTCACCACGAACACGGCGGCCGTTGCGACGAGGGCGATTCGCTTGGTCACGAAATCTCCAATCGATCGAGGTTCATCGTCTGGGCCGCGCTCCCGAACACCGGAGCGGGAAAGCCGGCATCGGTGAGCGTGGCCGTCCATCGCGTCGGGTCGATCGGACCACGGAAGAGGACCCGGAGTGTGTCCTCACGCGGAGTGACGAGGACGTCCCTCACCCCGGGATACAGGAACAGCTCCCAACGGATGAGACCCCGATTCGCGCGGGCGTCATAGTCCGGGAAACGCATTTCGCAGCTGCTCATGCTCCAGCCTCCTGTGTGATCTCTCGCCTTTAGCGATTACTAACGTGCATCGTACTACATCGCGTCGTACTACGCTACGGCCGGTCGCAGAGCGCATTTGGCCCGAGCCTTTGATCCAATGGCGGCATGAGCATGCGGGTCGCGTTCGCCACGTGTTCGGCGATGCCGGAAGGCTGGGTCGATGACCACGCCGCCGCGAGGCTGCTGCAGGCCGAGTTCGAGGTCTGGGACGACGCGGCCGTGGACTGGACCGCGTATGACCGTGTCGTCCTGCGCTCGGTCTGGGATTACAGCGGGCGGAGCGAGGAGTTCCTCGACTGGTGCCGCGCCGTCGGCGCGGAGCGGCTTCGCAACGTTCCCGAGCTCGTGGCGTTCAACTCGGACAAGCGCTACCTGGCCGACATCTCGGTGCCATCGGTTCCGACGCGCTTCATCTCCCCGGGCGAGGCGCTGCCGAGCATCCAGGGCGAGGTCGTCGTCAAGCCGAACGTATCGGCCGGTGCCCGGGACACCGGCCGCTTCAGCTCGGCAACGGCCGCGCTCGCCCTGATCGAGCGGATCCACGCGAGCGGCCGGCTGGCCCTGGTGCAGCCCTACCTGTCCGCGGTCGACCTGCGCGGCGAGACCTCGGTGGTCTTCATCGGTGGCGAGATCTCCCACTTCCTCGCCAAGCGCGCGGTGCTGCGTGAGGAGGGCACGGCTCCCGTCGCCGACGGGGACCTTCGCGTGGCCGCTGCGATGCTCGAGGACGACCTCGTCGTCGCGGGCTCGGCCGGCGCGGCGCAGATCTCCGTGGCGCAAGCCGCACATGCCGAGCTTTCGGCCCGCTTCGGCACCCCGCTCTACGCGCGCGTCGACCTGGTGGACGACAACGACGGCAACCCCGTGGTCTCGGAGCTGGAGGTGATCGAGCCGTGCCTCTACCTGGGTACCGCTCGCGGGTCCTCGGAGCGGCTGGCGGCCGCGGTGCGTGCCGGCTGAGGCTACCTGCGTACCTCCGGAAGGGCCCACGAGTGCCCGATCCGCCGCTAAAATCTCAGTCAGACCGACTTAGATTTGTCCCCAAGACGGAAAGATTGATAAACGTGGCACCTGAGAACGAGAACAACCAGAACGAACGCGTCTGCGACGTCTGTGGCGAGCGTCCGGCCGTGGTTGACGTGATGTTCGTCGCCGACGGCGAGCGGAGGCACGGCGGGATGTGCGAACAGTGCGCCCGTGACGCCTTGGCGCAGCAGCAGCCGGCCAGTGGCCTCGGTGGTGGCGCGCCCGGATCCCCGCTCGGGTCGGCCGGTCCCGCAGGTCGGGCCTTCGGCCCCGAGGACGGGTCCGGTCGTCAGCGCACCCAGACACGCAGGCGCTCCTCGACTCCCGCGCTTGACCGCTTCGGGCGTGACCTTACGGCGGAGGCGCGTGAGGGCCGGATCGACCCCGTGATCGGCCGCGAGGCAGAGATCGAGCAGGTCGTCGAGGCCCTGAGCAGGCGGCGCAAGAACAACGCCGCCCTGATCGGGGAGGCCGGCGTCGGAAAGACCGCGATCGCGGAGGGCCTAGCCCTGCGGATCACGCACGAGGACGTGCCCGAGCCCCTGCGCGGTGTCCGGGTGGTCGCCCTCGACCTCAGCGGGATGGTGGCCGGCACCCAGCTCCGTGGCGCCTTCGAGCAACGCCTGAAGGCACTGCTCGAAGAGGTCGTCGCGGCAAAGGGCGCGGTGATCCTGTTCGTCGACGAGCTTCACACGGTGCTGGGCACCGGTGCGGCCGAAGGCGCGCTCGACGCCGCCAACATGCTGAAGCCAATGCTCGCCCGTGGCGAGCTACGGATGATCGGCGCGACGACGCTCGCCGAGTACCGGAAGATCGAACGCGACGCTGCGCTTGCACGGCGATTCTCGGCGGTAATCGTCGATGAGCCATCGGTCGAGGACACGATCGCGATCCTGCGCGGGCTGCGCTCGCAGTACGAGGAGCACCACCGCGTTCAGATCGGCGACGAGGCGCTCGAGGCGGCCGCCCGGCTGT
>DATKFF010000481.1:0-4190 GCA_035511595.1 Solirubrobacteraceae bacterium
TGCATGCGTCGTTCAAGCCCTTGCATGCGTCGTTCAAGCCCTTGAGGGCGTCGTTCAAGCCCTTGCATGCGTCGTTCAAGCTCTTGAACGCGTCGTTCAAGCCCTTGCATGCGTCGTTCAAGCCCTTGCATGCGTCGTTCAAGCCCTTGCATGCGTCGTTCAAGTCTTGGAACGCGTCGTTCAAGCCTTGGAACGCGTCGTTCAAGTCGTTGCACGCGTCGAACGAAGCCGCTTCGCGGCGGGGTTGGCTGACTGTAGCCAACGCCTGGGTAGACGGAGTCGTCGTCGCGAAAGAGAGGAGCGCTGCGTGAGGACGCAGTGCCCATCGCGCGGAGAAGATGCTGTGAGCAGCGCCAGGAAGATGGAGGGACCTGGTCGCCGTCCTGATCAGGTTCGTCGAGGGGAGCAGCAAGAAGCCCCCTCAGAAAACTTGCTCGAAGCTCTCCGAGGGGGCTCGCCTCCGATTGTTCAGGCCGGAGGACGACGATGGTGGATCGGTTCGAGCTTGGGCGCGAGTTCTTCGCGCAGTTGGAGCAGGAGGACGAGAAGATCGCGCGGAAGGTGGCGGCCGGGGGCTGCCAGGTGTGCGAGCGCGGTGCGCTCCACCGCAGCGACTACAGCCGCAAGCCGCGCGGAGGGCTGATCGCGCCCGAGGGGGAGGGGAGCGTCACGCGCTTCAGCCTCTGCTGCGATCTCGAGGGGTGCCGCAAACGGGCGACGCCGCCCTCGCTGCGCTTCCTGGGGCGGCGCGTGTACCTCGGCGCGGTGGTGATCGTGGTCGGCATGCTCGCCCGAGTGATCGCGAGCGCGACGGAACTGCGGCAAGTGACGGGTGTGCCGGTGCGGACGACGCGGCGGTGGCTCGGGTGGTGGTGCGGGCCCTTCGTCTCGACGAGCGTGTTCGTCGCGGTGTGCGCGCGGCTGATCGGCGTGGCGGTGGCGGAGCTGCCGGCCTCGATCGTCCTGCGGCTGCGGGGATCGCCGACCGAGCAGGTGGGCGCCATGCTCGCGCTGCTCGCGCCGCTCACGACGAGCACGGTGCGCGACGGGGCACGTTTTCTGAGGGGCGCTCCATGACCGAGGCGGCCCGCAGAAGATGTCATTTTGCGGGTTTTCCGCGGTGAAGTAGGGTCGCTCCCACGCGGCGACGAGCACGTCGTCCGCGCAGGAGGACCCCATGAGCCACGACGAGCGGGCGCCGGCGCGCCCGCGAAGGGCACGTCTACGCCCTGCGATCCTGTTCGCTCGGCCGCATCGCGCCGACCTCTGTAGGGCCGCACCGCAGCGAGCTCATGGCCCGCGTGCGGGGCGCGGGCCTGCTCGCCGGCGGAGGGGGCGATGAGCCAGGACGACGACGCCCCCGCCCGCCTGCGCTGGGCGCGCCTGCGCTTCTCCATCATCGGCCCGCTGCTCGCTTCGCCGCCGGAGCGGGGCGAGCTGGCGGGCCGCATCCTCAAGCTCGCCGAGACGCCGTGGCGGCACCCGACGACGGGCGAGGTGCTGCGCTACTCGGCCAAGACGATCGAGAAGATGTACTACGCGGCGCGCGATCAGGCCGACCCCGTGCTCGCGCTCGGGCGCAAGGTGCCCAAGCACGCGGGGACGCACCCCAGCGTCCCCGACGCGCTCGCGAAGGCGATCGACAAGCAGTACGCCGAGCACCGGGGCTGGAGCTACCAGCTCCACTACGACAACCTCGTCGTGGCCGCGAAGGAGGACCCGTCGCTCGGCCCGATGCCGGGCTACGCGACGGTGCGCCGCTTCATGAAGGACCGGGGTCTCTTCAAGAACCGACGGCGCCGCGGCAAGGGGAGCGAGCAGGAAGGGGTCCCGCGCGAGACGCGCTCGTACGAGGTCGCCCACGTCAACGCGCTCTGGCATTATGACTACCACGTAGGCAAAAGGCAGGTGCTCACCGCATGCGGGAAAAGGAAGACCCCTTATCTCTTCTCCGCGCTCGACGACTGCTCCCGCCTGTGCTGCCACGCGCAATGGTACCTCGATCGGGAGAATACCGAGGATCTGGTCCATGGCCTCAGCCAGGGATTCCAGAAGCGCAGACTGCCGCGGGCGACGCTCAGCGACAACGGCGCCCCGATGAAGGCCGCAGAGACCATCGAAGGCTGTGAGCGGCTCAGCATCCTTCAATATCTGACCCTGCCCAATAGCCCTGAGCAGAACGCCAAACAAGAGCACTTCTGGTGCCTGATCGAGGGCCGCCTCATGCCGATGCTCGAAGGCGAGCCGGTGCTCACCCTCGAGCTGCTCAACCGAGCGACTCAGGCGTGGGTCGAGCAGGAGTATCACCGCACGGTCCACAGCGAGCTCGGCAAGACCCCGCTCGAGCGCTACCTCGAGGGCCCGGACGTCGGTCGCGACTGCCCGGGCTCCGAAGCGCTCCGCCGTGCCTTCCGCATGGAGGTCACCCGCACACAGCGACGGAGTGACGGCACCGTCACCGTGGAGGGTGTGCGCTTCGAGGTGCCCTCGGCCTACCGCACGCTGCTCAAGCTCCGGCTCCGCGTCGCGCGATGGGACCTGTCGAACGTCGAGCTCGTCGACCCGCGCACGGGCAACCACCTCGCGACGCTCCTGCCGCTCGACAAGATCAACAACGCCGACCGCAAGCGCCGCGTGCTCACCGACGCCGCCGCCTCGCTCCCCAGGCCCGACAAGCCGCCGGGCATCGCGCCGCTGCTTCGCAGCCTCATGGCCGACTACGCCGCCACGGGCCTGCCGCCCGCCTACCTGCCCAAGGATGACACGACCCACGCCGACGACGAGGAGGACGATTGATCGTATGCTCTCCAAGCTTCTCGCTCTCTACGGGGTGAAGTACCACCCCTTCCGACCCGACGTCCCCACCGAGGCACTCTACGTCACGCCTTGGGTCGACGCCTTCGTCCGCCGTGTCGAGATCGGCATCGCCGACGGCGGCTTCGCCATGGTCACCGGTGACCCCGGCACGGGCAAGAGCGTCGTCATGCGCCTGCTCGCCGAACGGCTCCGCGCCCTGCCCAACGTCATCGTCGGCACCATCGAGCACCCCCAGAGCCGTACCAGCGACTTCTACCGCGAGCTCGGCGACCTCTTCGGCGTCCCGCTCGCCGTCCACAACCGCTGGGCCGGCTTCAAGGCCCTCCGCTCCCGATGGAGCGACCACATCGCTTCGTCCCTGACCCGCCCCGTGCTCATCCTGGACGAGGCCCAGGAGGCGCTCACCCCCGCGCTCTCGGAGCTGCGCATCCTCGCCAGCAAAGACCTCGACGCCCGACAGCTCCTCTCCGTCGTCCTCGCAGGCGATGGCCGCCTCCCCGAGCGCCTCCGCACCGCCGAGTTGCTGCCCCTCGGCTCCCGCATCCGCCGCCGCCTCGTGCTCGAGTACGCCTCCCGCGACGAACTGCTCGCGTGCCTCGAGCACCGCCTCGACGCCGCCGGCAACCCTTCCCTGATGACCACCGAGCTCAAGGCCACCCTCGCCGACCACGCCGCGGGCAACTACCGCGTGCTCATGAACCTCGCCGACGAACTGCTCACCGTCGCCGCAGACCGCGACCTCGCCCGCCTCGACGACAAGCTCTTCCTCGACGTCTTCGGCCAGTCCCCCAAACCCAAGCCCCCCGCCCGCAAACGGTGAACAACGGAGGCCCCCATGCTCCCGACTTCCCACGTATCGCTCCCCGTCCCCGAGCCGCTCACGATGCTCGATGCGACCCTGCTCTTCCTGATCCAGGTCCTCATCGCGCAGCACCCTGATCTGCTCGCGCCGCCCGAGGAGGCACACACGCGCCGCCCCGCCACCCCGCTCCGCGCCGCACAGCACATCCTCGACGCCGTCCGAGAGGTCCACTACGCCCTCGACAACTACCGCGCCGTCCTCCCTGCCGCGCCCGGTCACCCGACCGACACCAGCGCCGACGGCGACGACGACATCCCGTTTTAGGGTGTGGCCGCTCCGGCGCGCCGCTCCGCACGCTCCGGCGCTCGTGACGCCCTGCGTCCCGCGATCCTCGAGATCACAACCCCCTCAAACTTCTCGATCACGCTCACTGCACACCTGGACCCGCAAGCTCGCCTTTCATCCTCACGTGCACGCGATCGTCACCGCCGGCGGCCTCGCGCTCGATGGGCAGCGCTTCTGCCGCGTGCGCCGCAAGTACCTCTTCCCCGTCAAGGTCATGGGCAAGCTG
>DATKFF010000482.1:0-5941 GCA_035511595.1 Solirubrobacteraceae bacterium
GGAGCGTGCGCAGCAGGCGCCCCCGTGCAGGCCCGTAGACGTTGAGCACGCCGCCCCGGAGGTCGTACACATACAGAAGCCCCCCGGCAAGCACCGGGCTTGTGCCCGGCGTCCCGTTCTGCCACAGCCTGACCAGCCGCGTGCTTCGCCCGATCCTGATCGTGTACGCGGCGGTGCCGGAGTTATCTGCGACGAACACGTAGGGACGCCCGTCGTGCGACCAGACGGCGGGAGCGGTGAACACCTGATCGCCGCCGGGCGAGCTGGTGTCCTGAAGCTCGCCCCCCAGGCGCGGTCCAGCACCGCCGGTCGTCCCGTCCAGCCGATTGAGGTTCAGCAGGTGCAGCATCCCGTCCTTGCCTCCCTGGACGGCGAGGCGGTAGCCGTCGATCGGCGGCAGAATCGCGGGTGAGGTGCTGCCAAGGTCGGTGTCGTTGGCGTTCATCTGGGCCTCACCGGCGGGGGTCCAGTTATGCAGTAGGCGGCTCGCGTCCGGAGACAGCTCCAGCACGCTGTCACCCCAGTCGGTCGAGCCGTTGAACGGCCCGTTTCCGGTGGCGATCAGGATCCGCCTGTTCCCCGGCTCGACGATCGGCGCCGCGCGTCCCCAGATCGCCGAGTCGCTCCCCGGACATGAGCTCGGCTGCATCAGGTGCCGGCGATTCGAGCAGAGCGAGTTCCATACGTGCGTAATCCGGCCGCTGCTGCGGTCGATCGCGACCACGTGCCCCTGGTACGGCGGAGTGTCGCCGTCGTAGCCGTCGGTGACCACGATCAACTCGTTGCCGCTGATGTTGAACGGCGACGCGATCTTCTCCCGCCCTGCTAGCAACGTGACCCCGACCGGCCAGTGGCCCGAGCGCACCTCTCGGCCCGTGCCGACCGACAGCTTGTGGATCCGCCCGTCGGGGCTCGAGGCGTACAGATAGTGGCGGTCCGGATCAACGATCGGGGTGGCGGTGGTGATCTGGGGGCCGCCCTCGTAGGAACCGATGTCACTTGGCGTGTACTCCCAGAGCCTGGCGCCGGTCCGCGGGTCGATCGCGATCGTCTTTCCGTATGTGGTCGTGACGAACAAGACGTCACGCACCCGGCCGCGAACCGAGATCCCGTGCAGCTCGACAGCCGAGGAGTCGACCGTGCCGTCAACGTGCACCACCCGCGTCTCCAGGGCCCCCACGTCACCCGCCGTGATGCCGGTGTCGGCAGGACCGACGCCGCTGCGCTGCGCGTCGTAGTTGAACTGCGTCCAGTCGCCGGACGGAACGCTCGCTGGGATGGCATCGGCGGCCGCCGAGGTCCCCGGAACGGCCGACTGCCTACCGCAGGCCCCGAGCGCGACCGACGCGAGGATGGTCGCGCCGAGGGCGGCCAGGACCCTCCTCACGGGAGCTGAGGCGGTGCGGGCGCTGGGATCGGGAAGACCTGATCGACGGTGGTGCCGGCAGACTGAAGGGCGCCGCTCGCGGCAGGACCCACCGGCGCAGGAAGCTGACCGGTCACCGAGGTCCCGGCGCCGACGACCTGGTCGGTGAGCGTCGGGTGGGTAGCGGGAGGCGGAGACGGTGGCTGCGTCGCGGGCGACGGCTGGCGCGCCACCGGCCCGACCGCAGAGCCACCAGGCCGACTCCGGGGCGTCGCGGGCAAGCTCGGGCGGCCGCCGGCCCCGGCGGGACCGTTGCCGGCCGGCGCATGCCCGGTGCCCGAGGCGGGCGCCGGGGCGCTCAGGGCGGCGAGCAAGACGGTCGAAATCGCACGGCCGGAACGCGTGCCAGGCGTCGACGTCCTCTCCGCCGCCGGGAGCGACGGCCCCGAGAACGCCTGGCCGAGTGCGCCCAGTCCGGCGAAGCCGCCGGCCAGCGCCAGTAGCGCGAGCGCCGCCAGCAGCGTCGTGGGAACAATGAGCGCGGCGCCCAGGCCCCCCAACAGCTGGCGGCGCCAGGCCCGCACCAGGATCATGCCGGCATGTTATAGCTACGGTTTGGCATGCCGCGCCTATCGATCGCTCGCTCGCTTCGCCTGGCGCTGGTGGGCCTGACCATCGCTCTGGCGGTGCTCGCGGCGCTGGGGATCTCGAGCCTCTATAACGCCCGCCAGCGGTACGAGCGGACGCTCGCCTCGAGCTCCGCGCTGGCGGTCGCGGCCGCGAACCTCGAGACGGCGGCGATCGCGCAGCAGGCGGTCGTGCGTGAGGCGCGCGGTCCGACGGCCTCTCAAGCTCGGCTGCAGGCCGCCACCGCGTATGCCGACGCGGCGGCGCGGGCCCGCGCGCTCGCAAGCGGCGACCCCGTCAGCCGCCGCCTCGTCGATGCCGAGCTCGCCGCGGGAGCCAGTCCGTTGGCCGCCACCGCCGCCGCTCGCGTGCAGAGCCGCCAGCTCGCCCGCCAAGCGGCCGCCCGCAGTCGCGCCGGCAGCGACTCACGACGCGCGCTCGTGCTCGTCGCAATTGCGGGGCTGCTGGCGCTCGCCGGCGCGCTCGCACTGGTCTCCGCACTCGTCCGGGGCATGCGTCGCCCGCTCGACGAGCTGGTCGACGCGACCAGACGGCTGGCAGGCGGCGAGCTGGCAACGCGAGTAAGCCCCGCCGGCCCGCGGGAACTTCGCAGCCTTGGCACCACGTTCAACTCGATGGCCGCGGACCTGGCCGGCGCGCAAGGGCGGATCGAGGCCGAGCGCCGCCGCCTGTCGGTCACGATCGAGAGCCTCGGCGACGGCCTGATCGTGACCGAGCCCGGCTCCGGCAAGATCGCGGAGGTCAATCCGCGCGCCACCGAGCTCGTCCCGGAGCTCGCCGTCGGCGACCACGTCGACGGCGAGCACAGCCCGCTGCCACCGCTCGACGCCACGCTTCAGCGTGAGCCGCTGATCGAGCACGCGGGCCGCACGCTGGCGATCACCGCGGCGCGCCTCGGGCCGGATACCGACGGAGTCGTGTGGACGGTCCGGGACATCACCGAGCGGGCGCGGCTCGAGCGCGCCAAGAGCGAGTTCGTCGCGACCGCCTCGCACGAGCTGCGCAGCCCGCTGACCTCGATCAAGGGGTTTGTCGAGCTGCTGCAGAACTCGCCCGAGTCGATGTCCGAGCGCCAGCGGGAGTTCGTCGAGATCATCCTCAAGTCGACCGATCGCCTGACCGAGCTCGTCGGAGACCTCCTCGACGTGGCCCGGATCGAGGCCGACCGGGTCGAGCTGACACGCCGCCCGCTCGACGTCGGCGAGGCGATCCGTGAGACGGCCGAGCTGATGGGCCCGCGGATCGCCCAGAAGCACCAGCAGCTGAGCATCTACGTAGCGCCGACGCTTCCGCTTGCGCTCGCCGACGCCGCGCGCGTGCGCCAGATCGTGGCCAACCTGCTCACGAACGCCCACCTGTACACGGGCGAGGGCGGCAGCATCCAGGTGCGCGTCGAGGCGGAGCGCGCCTGGGTTCGGATTTCCGTGCAGGACGACGGCGTCGGGATGACCGCGGAGCAGGCTGAGCGCGTGTTCGAGCGGTTCTACCGGGCGCGTGACGGGAGCACGTCGAGCCCGGGGACGGGACTCGGACTGTCGATCGTCAAGTCGCTGGTCGAGCTACACGACGGGAGGATCGAGCTCGAAAGCGAACCCGGCGTGGGATCGACGTTCCGGGTGCTGCTGCCGGCCGCGATCCCGGAGGCGGACCTCGCGCGCTCGCTCGCGGCGATCAGCGGCCGTCGGGTGCTGGTGGTCGACGACGAGCGTGAGATCGCCGAGCTGATCGCCGGCCAGCTCGCACCGCTCGGCGTACACGTGGAGATCGCCGCCTCGGGCGCGCAGGCGCTCTCGATGCTGCGCGGCTCGTACTTCGACGCCGTCACGCTCGATGTGCTGATGCCGGGAATGGACGGCTTCGACGTGCTCCACGCGATCCGCGCGGACCCCGAGCTGAGCGCGACCCCGGTCGTGTTCGTCTCGGTGTTCTCGGGGCGCCGCGAGCTCGCGGGCGAGTGGGTCGTCTCGAAGCCGATCGACGCCGACGAGCTGCGCCACGTGCTCGGCGCCGCGGTCGAGTCGGGTCGCTCGCGGGTGCTTGTCGTCGGCCGTGAGGAACTGCGCGCCGTGCTCGAGCCCGCGCTCGACGAGCTCGGGATCGAGCACCAGTGGGAGCTGACCGGCGCGGCGGCGGCGCGCGCCTGCGCCGAGCGGCGCTTCGAGGTCGCGCTCGTCGACGTCGGCGTACGCAGCCCACAGGCCGTGTTGCAGGCGATCGACCTCCGCGGCCGTCGGCTGCGCCGGGCCGCGATCCTCATCTCCGACGGCCGGCATCAGGCCCCCGCCGGCATCGAGCGGCTCGGGATCGAGGTCGTACCGGCTGCGGAGGCGGCGACAGCCGTGTTGGCTGCCTTGCGCGGCGAACGGGCGGGCGGAGTACCCTGAGCGCGATGTCGGTCCAGAGCGAGACCGAGCTGATCCACGAAATCGCGCGCTTGCGGGCAGAACTGTCCGAGCGTGACCGCGAGGCTGCCGCCAAGGAGCGCCAGCTCGAGCGCTACGCCGCCGACCTGCGTGAGACCTTCAAGCAGGAGCGGTCGCGTGCGCAGGAGCTCCGCCGCTCGTACACCGAGACGGTCCGAGCGCTGTCAAACGCGGTCGAGGCGCGCGACGCGTACACCGGCAAGCACGCCGAGCGGGTCGCGGCGTACGGACTCGAGATCGCCTTTGCGCTGGGGCTTCGGCTGACCGAGCGCCCGGAGCTGGAGTTCGGGTTCCTGCTGCACGACGTGGGCAAGGTCGCGATCCCCGACGCGATTCTCTACAAGCCGGGGCCGCTGACCGAGGAGGAGCGCGCACTGATGGAGCAGCACCCTGTGATCGGCGCGCAGATCGTGAGCGGGATCGAGTTCATGGACGAGGCCGTCGAGGTCGTGCGCTCCCACCACGAGCGGTGGGACGGGCAGGGTTACCCGGACCGGCTCGGCGGCGATGCCATCCCGCTGGCCGCGCGCGTGTTCGCGGTCGCCGACGTGCTCGACGCGCTCACGACCGAACGTCCGTACCGGCCGGCGTCGCCGCTGCCCGACGCACGTGAGATGATCGTCTCGGAATCGGGAACCCATTTCGACCCGCGTGTGATCGAGGCCTTCAACTCGATCGAGGACCAGACGTTCGAACGGATCGCGGCACAGATAGGGTGACCCCGCGAGGCGACCGGGAGGCGCACACGGTGACCCGCAGCGTGTTGATCGTTGACGACGATGAGTTCATCCGCAAGCTGATCGCGACGACCCTCGAGGATGTCTCGCGACTCGAGCTGCACGAGGCCGCCGACGGTCTCGAAGCCGTCGAGGTGGCCCGCCGGCAGCAACCCGCGCTCGTGTTCCTCGACGTCGACATGCCGGCGATGAACGGGATCGATGTCTGCCGCAAGCTGCGCGAGGACGCCGCCACCAGCGGGGCGACGATCGTGATGCTCACGGCGGCCGAGGGCAACGGCGTCGAGAGCCGCGCCGAGCAGGCGGGCGCGGACCTGTTCCTGTGCAAGCCGTTCAGCCCGCTCGACCTGTTGCGACTCGTCGACGAGCTCGGCGAGCAGGGCGAGCTCTAAGCCAGGTGGGCGCGGCGTTGGTCGCGGTCGCGCCATTCCGCTGGCAGGACGGCGAGCGGCTGATCGTGTTCGGGAGGGGCTCCCTGGCGGGCGCCGGCGACCTGCTCGAGCGCGGCTACGCGCTGCTCACGACGCCGCGCGCGTCGGTCGGCGCCGAGGAGCTGATCCAGCGCGCGAGCGCCGTGCACGAGGTCCCGGCGGGACGTGTCGACGAGATTGCGGGCGAGCTGCGGCCGCGCGTCGACGGCGACCTGCTGGTGGCGCTCGGCGGCGGCCGCGTGATCGACGTCGCCAAGGCGCTGGCGGCGGCGGACCCGCCACGGCGGGTCGCTGCGATCCCGACCACGCTGTCGGGCGCGGAGATGACCGGCGGGC
>DATKFF010000483.1:0-3033 GCA_035511595.1 Solirubrobacteraceae bacterium
GTAGCCGGCAAGCCGGGCGACCCCGCCGGTAGGCGCGATCGTGGTCGTGAACATCCCGACGGTCGTCGACTTGCCCGCTCCGTTGGGGCCGAGCAGGCCGAAAACCTCGTTCGGGTCGATGTCGAAGTCGATCCCCCGGACGGCCTCGACGCCGCCGGGATAGGTCTTGCGCAGGTCATGCGCTTCGATTGCGTACATGTCAATTGCCTCCGGTCGTGTCGAAATGGCGACGGATCGGTCACATCGGGCCCACCCGGTTCGTCACTGATATGACGGATCCCGCCGAGAGGATGTGACCGATGGACGCACACGAGTTCCAGACAGACCAGTTCGAGGCCAACCGCACGCATCTGCGCGCGGTCGCCTACCGGATCCTCGGCTCGGTCGCCGAGGCCGACGACGCGGTGCAGGAGGCGTGGCTGCGCCTGAACCGCTCCGACACCAGCGCGGTGGAGAACATGCGCGGTTGGCTGACAACCGTCGTCAGCCGGGTCGCGCTCGACATGCTCCGCGCCCGCCAGGCTCGGCGCGAGGACGTGCTCGACGGTCCGCTGGCGGAGCCGGTGATCACGATGCCGGATCCCGGCGACCCCGAGCAGCAGGCGCTGATGGCCGACTCAGTCGGACTGGCGCTGCTGGTCGTGCTCGAGACGCTGTCGCCGGCCGAGCGGCTGGCGTTCGTGCTGCACGACATGTTCGGGATGGCGTTCGACGAGATCGCGCCGATCGTCGAGCGCAGCCCGGAGGCGACGCGCCAGCTGGCGAGCCGGGCGCGTCGGCGCGTACGGGGCGCAGCGCCGGACCCGTACGCCGTGAGCCTCGCCGAGCAGCGCCGGGTGGTGGACGCGTTCCTGGCCGCGGCGCGAAACGGGGACTTCGATGCGCTGGTGGCCGTGCTCGATCCCAACGTCGTGTTCCGTGCCGACCGCGGCGCGATCAGGGTGCCGGTGCCGGACGAGGTGCGTGGCGCCGAGGAGACGGCGAAGATGATTCTCACCCGTGGCGCGCCGGGGGCGCGGTTCGGGCGCTCCGCAGTGGTGAACGGAAAGGCCGGCGTGGTCGTCGTGCGCAACGGTCGCCTTATTGCGGTGGTCGAGTTCACGACGGCCGGCGAGCGGATCACCGAGCTCGATCTCGTCGTCGACCCGGAGAAGCTGGCCCGCGTGCGTATTTGATGTTTTGCCGGTCATCGCCGCGCGCTACGGTCCGCGGCGGTGACCGTCACCGAGTCTCAGCGCGACGCATCGGCCCTCGACCCGGCCCTGGTGCGCCCGCCGGTCGCCTACGTGCGGGCGATCGCGTTCGTCGTCGGATCGGCGAGCCTCGGCGCGGAGATCTCGGCCGCCCGGCTGCTCGCGCCGTACTTCGGCGCTTCGACGATCATCTGGGCGAACACGATCGCGACCGTGCTCGTGGCGCTGTCCGCCGGGTACGCGATCGGTGGCCGGCTGGCGGACCGCCGCGGCGATCTGCGGGGCCTGTGCGCAATCGTGCTCGTCGCCGGCGTGCTGCTGGCGGCGGTCCCGTTCGCCGCCGACCCGTTCCTGCGTCTGTCGGTCAAGGCGCTGGGGTCGTTGTCGGTGGGCGGATTCCTCGGCTCGCTCGTGGCGGTGCTCGTGCTCGTCGCCGTGCCGGTGCTGCTGCTCGGGACGGTCGCTCCATACGCGAACCGGCTGGCGCTGGGGCGCGTGACCGACACCGGCACCGTGACCGGCGGCCTGTACTCGATCTCGACCGCCGGGTCGCTGGTCGGTACCTTCGTCTCGGCGCTCGCCCTGATCCCCCTGATCGGGACCCACCGGACGTTCCTGGTGTTCGCCCTGTCGCTGACGCTGATCGCCGCGCCGGGATTGAGAATGCGGCGCTTCCTGCTCGTGCCGCTGGTGGTCGCCGCGCTGCTGCTCGTGCCGCCGGCGGCGGTCGGCGCCGATGTCGCGGGCGCGCGCGTGATCTTCTCGACCGAGACGCAGTATCAGTACGTGCGGGTGCTCCAGTTCCGAAGCGGCGTCCGCTGGCTGCAGCTGAACGAGGGCGTGGCCGTCCACTCGCTGTACAGGCCGGGGAGCTATCTGACGAACGGATACTGGGACGACTTCCTGGTGCTGCCGCTGGCCGGGGACCGCGGCGTGCCGCGGCGGATCGCGATCCTCGGCGACGCGGCCGGCACGGTGGCGCGCGCATACGGGCACTACTTCCCGCGCGCACGCGTCGACGCCGTCGAGCTCGATGGCGAGCTGAGCACGATCGGCAGGCGCTACTTCCATCTCGGGGGTCCCCGCCTGCATCTGTACACGGCCGACGCCCGCCCCTGGCTGGCCGCGAGCCGGGCGCACTACGACGCGATCTTCGTCGACGCCTACCGGCAGCCGTACATCCCGTTCTACCTGGTCACGCGCGAGTTCTTCGATTCGGTCCGCTCGCACCTGCGGCCGGGCGGCGTGGTGATCGTCAACGTCGGGCACATTCCGGGCTCGGATGCGCTCGAGAAGGTCGTCTCGAGGACGCTACGGGCGGCGTTCCCGTACGTGATGCGTGACCCGATCAGCTCCGGGAACTCGCTGGTGATCGCGAGCGCCCGCCCCCTGTCAGGGCAGCGGATCGTCGCGGCCGGCGACGGCAACGCTCTGTCACCCGACCTCGACGGACTCGCGGTCACGGTGGGCGGCCGGCTGGGTCCGGCGCTCCGGGGCGGCACCGTCTACACCGACGACCGCGCTCCGGTCGAGTGGCTGACCGACCTCTCGATTCTCCGCTACGCGACGGGCACACGGTAGTCACCGGCCCCCTGATCTCCGCAGAGGACCTGGCCGGGCGGCTAAAGGCCGATCGCCCGGCCGTGCTCGACGTCCGCTGGGAGCTCGGGGGGCCGCCCGGGCGCTCCGAGTACGAGACGGGTCACATCCCGGGTGCGGTGTTCGTGGACCTCGAGACCGATCTCGCCGCCACCCCGGGTTCGGGCGGGCGCCATCCGCTCCCCGACCCGCGTGAGTTCGCCGCGTCGATGCGCGCCGCCGGTGTCAGCGGCGAGCGGTC
>DATKFF010000484.1:0-7056 GCA_035511595.1 Solirubrobacteraceae bacterium
ACCCGCCGGGGAGGACAGCCAGGATCGGCCTCGGTGGCGCGCCGGGCTCGAGCTCGCGCACGATCACGTCATCGCGCACCCCGCGCGCAACCATGTCCGGTACCAGCGCGACGCCTACGCCCGCAGCAACGAACCCCAGGATCGCCGGGTAGTCGTCGTTCTGGAAGGCGATCTGCGGCTCGAACCCCGCCTCGTGGCAGGCTCGCAGGAAGATTCTGGAATCCGGGCACGAGTGAGTTGTCGCGAGCATCCATGGCTCCTCGGCAAAGCTCGCCAGACTGATCGTCGAAGCGCAGGCCAGCGGGTGTCCGGTGGCCATCGCGACGTACATCGGGTCGTCGAACAGGTGGATCAGCCGCACGCCACTCGCGTCACCGCCACTGCTGATGCTGACCGCCCCAGCCGGACCGGCGGGATCGCCCAGCGCGTCGTGGGACAGCACGAGGTCGAGCTCGCCCGCGCGCAGCCGCGGGAGCGAGTCGATCGGGTCGGCCATGACGATGCTGAGCTCGACGGCGGGATGGCGGTTCCGGAACTCGGCGATCGCGAGCGGCACGATCGACGCCGCGGCCGACGCGAACGAGGCGAGCCGCAGCTGGCCGCCTTCGAGCCCGGCGAGCGCCTTCAGCTCGTGCTCGATGTCGGCGAGCCGCGCGAGCACGGTCTCCCCGCGCTCTACCAGCAGACGCCCCGCATCGGTCAGGATCGCGCCCTGGGGCACCCTCCGCACCAGCGTGGCGCCGGCCTCCACCTCCAGTAGCGCAATCTGCCGGGAGATCGCCGGCTGCGTGTACCCGAGCGCGGCCGCAGCGCCAGAGAACGAACCCTGGCGCGCGACCTCGCAGAGGACTCTCAAACGCCGCACGTCGAGCATGACGTGAAGTTATACCTGATCTGACGAACCCCTATTTGCATTTATGGCTGTCGAGGGCCAGAGTTCCGGTCACCGAACAGGAGCCGAAATGTCATCACCTCCCACAGTCACAATCCGCCCCGCATACCCCGACGACGAGGCCGCGATCAGGCGCCTCGCCGCGCTCGACAGCGCCGCCGTTCCCCCCGCTCCGTTCCTGCTCGCCGAGGTCGATGGCGAGATCCTCGCTGCGGCCTCGCTCGGCAGCGGCCGCGTGGTCGCGGACCCCTTCCACCCGACGCTCCAGCTCGTCGCGATGCTCCGCGCGTACGCGGCCGGCGGTGCGCCCGAGGGCCGGCCGCAACGCGGCGAACGCCGCTACCGCTCCGGGCGCCTGGCGCTCGGGTACTGAGACACCAGCGAGCGCAGCGCCAGCGCGGCAAAGCGCCACGCCAGCGCGAGAGCGGCCAGCAGCTCCAGCATCCCGCTACCGAGCGACCGAGCAGTCCGTGTCAGCCAATGCTCAGGAATAGTTGCGCAAAACTACATGCGAAGCCGGACGGGGTCAACGCGCGGAGCGGCTGTGCCCTTGGGCGGTGTCGCGCTGGCCGCGGCCGACCGCGCCGTCGGAGCCGAGCGTCCCGAACAGCATCACCACGGCCTCCGCCCGGCGCTCGTCGGCGTGGTCGTTGCGGGTGAGGCGCTCGGCGCTCTGCGCCTCGATCTCCTTGAGGCGCGTGAGCATCGCGTCGAGCTCCTTGGAGGCGGCGGCCCAACCCTCCGGATCGAGGATCAGCGGGCTCCGGGAGATGTGCGAGCGGGCGTCCTCGAAGCCGCCGGTGGAGACCGCGTCGCCGGCTCGCCGGCCGATGTCCGCGAGCACCGTGCTGACCATCGCCTGCTTCGCGATCGTCGGGGTGGCTCCCCAGGCCGCTTCGGTGATGTGCGGCCCGGCCACGGCCGTGTAGTAGTGCTCGACCGCGCCGCGGCGCGGTACGCGCTTGACCAGCTTCAGGAACCGCAGCGCCGCCAGCCGGCGGACGTGGTAGCTGACCACGCCGAGCGGCGCACCGAGTTCGTCCGCGAGCTCGCTCGGACTGGCGGTGCGGTCCTCGAGCGCGGACAGGATCCGCGTCCGCAGCGGGTGCGCCAGCGCCTTGGCCAGCGCCGGGTCGGTGATGTCCCGGTAGTGCTTCACTGTCGCGCCCCCACTGACGTGCGATCCGTCGCTTCGCTGCTCATGACGTGAACATTAGGCAATCGGGGCCGCCGCCAGCCGACCGCCAACGAGGGCGCCAGGCGACAATGGATCGCAGTGCTTGACGGAACCCCGGAGCTCACCGACGTCCTCGACGCGCGCCGCGTGATCGCGCCGCACCTCGATCCGACGCCGCTGCGCGACTACCCGCTGCTCGACGAGCTGCTCGGCGCCGAGGTGCTCGTCAAGCACGAGAACCACCTGCCGACCGGAGCGTTCAAGGTGCGCGGCGGGATCAACCTGGTCGCGCGGCTCGAGCCGGACGCCCGGGCCGCGGGCGTGTACGCCGCCTCGACCGGGAACCACGGGCAGTCGGTCGCCTACGCCGCGAATCTGTTCGGCGTCGCGGCGACGATCTTCGTCCCCCGCGGCGCCAACCCGGTGAAGGTTTCGTCGATGCGCTCGCTGGGCGCCGAGGTGATCGAGCACGGCGTCGACTTCGACGAGGCGCGCGAGCGCTGCGCGGAGGTCGCCGCCGAGCGCGGCGCCCGCTACGTCCACTCGGCCGACGAGCCGCTGCTGATCGCCGGCGTCGCAACCGCCACGCTCGAGATCCTCGAGCGCGATCCCGCGGTCGACGCGATCCTCGTCCCGGTCGGCGGCGGCAGCGGCGCCGCAGCGGCGTGCATCGCGGCGAAGTCGATCGCGCGGGAGATCGAGGTGATTGGGGTCCAAGCTGAGGCCGCTCCGGCGGCCTACCGCGCCTGGCGGGAGGGCGCGCTCGTCGAGGATTCGATGCGGACGTTCGCCGAGGGCCTGCAGACCCGCGTCGCGTTCGCGCTCCCGCAGCGGATTCTCGCCGAGTGGCTCGACGATTTCGTGCTCGTCAGCGACGACGAGCTCCGGGCAGCGACACTCCGGCTGATCGAGCTCACCCGCAACCTGATCGAGCCGGCCGGGGCCGCGCCGCTCGCCGGCGCGCTGCGGCTCCGCGAGCGGCTCGCCGGACGCCGCGTCGCGCTCATCTGCAGCGGCGGGAACATCAGCCCCCCGCAGCTACGGGAGCTGCTCGCCTGGGAAGCCGGCGGCGGTTGACGGTTCACGTACCGTTCAGCCCGCGGCCCGCAGCGGGATGCTCTCGCGGCCGCCGGTCAGCACGGCGGTGGCGAAGCTCACGAGCGTCGGCGTGAGCGAGCGCAGCCGGTCGGCCACGCCTTCGGTCGGGCTCTCCAGCAGCGCCTGCTGGACGAGCTCGGCGATCCCGCCGACCAGCCCGCGAAGGAACTGGTCCGGGACGTCGGGAAGCTCCGGGTCCTCGGCGCGGGCGCGCTCGCGCAGGCCGCGATACTGCTCCACGTAGACACCGAGGATCCGCTCCCGCATCTCGAGCGCCCGGGGCCCGGCGCCGAGCACGTCGATCAGCAGGACCTTGGCAAAGTGCGGCTCGGCCGCGAGGATCGATACGTAGGTCTCCAGCGATACCCATAGACGCGTGCGCCAATCGGGATCCGTGAGCGCATGCAGTGCCGCGTCGATCTGCGCGATCCCGTTCTCACAGCCCGTCCGGTAGGTCTCCACGAAGCAGTCCTCCTTGTCCTGGAACTGCTCGTAGAAGGTCCGCCGTGAGACGTGCGCCGCTCGCACGACGTCACTCACCGTCACCGCCGCGTAGCCGCGCTGGGCGACGACCTCGGCCATCGCCTGGCAGATCCGAGCGCGCACGATCGAGGCTCCGGTCGCGCGCGCCTGGTCCCAGTCGCGCGGAGCGCGAACCGATTGCAGGAACAGGGAACGGGTAGCGGTCATCCTCGGGGTGGGCGCCGTGTGAACGGTTCGTGATTGACGGCGCCGCTCCCAGGACGGTACCGTACCAATCGGGTACGTGCTTGTTTTCAACGGGCGGACGGGCGCCGGTCGCCGGCGCCGCCGAATTTGACGGGAGGAACAGAGATGTCGAGCACCACGCACCGCCGCGCGGGCGCGCGCGTCCTGGCCGCGCTCGCGCTGCTGCTGGCAGCATGCCTCGTCGCCGCCGGCGGCGCGACCGCAAAGACCTGCCCCAACACGTCCACCTCGACGGTCAGCGGCAAGCCTTCCTATACATACACGCGCGGCTGCATCATCAGCTTCGACGGCACCGCGATCGTCTACAACCTGTTCGAGCCGCTGCACCCCGCCGCGCGCTCGCTGTACGCGATCCTCGAGGGACCCGGCTGGGGAAGCGCCGGCGACACGACCCCCGATGAGCAACTGCTGGCGGCCGGGTATGCCGAGATGACCTGGGATCCGCGCGGCTTCGGGCAGTCCGGCGGCGTCGCCGAGGTCGACGACCCCGGCGCGGAGGGGCGCGACGTGTCGGCGCTGATCGACAAGGTCCTCACCGGACGCCCGGAGATCGCGGTCGATCGCGGCGGCCGCGGCGGGCAGCCGCGCTACGTCAACGACCACCGCCGGTCGAAGACCAGCGGTGAGCCGGCCGTCGGCATGACCGGCGGGAGCTACGGAGGCGGCATCCAGTTCGCAACTGCGGCGTTCGACAACCGCGTCAAGGCGATCGTGCCGGTGATCACCTGGAACAACCTCAACTACTCGCTGTGGCCGGGCAACGTGATCAAGCTCGGCTGGGGAGAGCTGCTGTACGGAGCCGGATTCGGCGAGGGCGCGGCCGAGCACGCCCAAGGCGATGTCCAGGGCGCGCCGTCGGGCGGCGACGGCGGGATGCAGGCGGGCGGGTATGACCCCAATCTCCATTACGCGGAGGTCACGGGCGCCACGCTCGGGTACCCGGATCACACGATGCTCGCCTGGTACGGGCAGCGCTCGATGGCGGTCTACGGCGCGGGGCCCGCCGGGCACGTCCCGGACGTTCCGACGCTTCTGGTCCAGGGCACCGTCGACACGCTGTTCAACCTCGACGACGCCTGGAGCAACTACATCGAGATCAAGGGGCATTACCCGAAGCTCCCGGTCAAGCTGATCGCCTTCTGCGGCGGCCACGTGAGTTGCCCGACGGGGGCTCCGCCGAGCGGCGCAAACTACAGCGACACCGCGTCGTCCTCGAGCCCGATCGCGCCCGGCGAGTCGGCCGCCACCTACACCGAGAACGAGACGATCGCGTGGTTTAACCACTACCTGCGCGGGGAGGGCCGGAGCGACGGCATGCCCCGCTCCGACAGCGTCGTCTACCAGGACCAGAACGGGAACTACTACGGAATCCCGACGTTCCCGACGGCGACGAGACCCGGGACGGCGACCTACGTCACGGCGCCGCTGTCGGGCACGCTCGTGGACCACGGCGTTCCGACGGGCGCCGGCCCGGCTGGAGTCGACACGGCGGTGACCGACGGCGCCACCAACAGCAGCGATCCCGGGCAGGTGACGGTGCCGGTGGTGACCGCGCCGGCGCACGCGGATGTCCCGATCGTCGGGATCGGCCACGTGAACGCGACGGTCACCGTGAATGGCGCGGCGACCGAGCTGTTCTTCAGGTTGATCGACAAGAGCACGGGAGGCGTCGTGGACCTGCAGACGCAGCCGCTGCGGATCGACAACCTGGACCTCCAGGACCTCGGCGGGAATCCGACGATCCCGCCCGGCCCGCAGAACATCTCGCTCGATCTGGTCGGCACCTCGTACGACCTGCCGGCGGGAGACACGCTCGAGCTGCAGGTGTCGACCTCGACCGACTCCTACTCGCCCAACCGGGGGAGCGCGGTCGTGACGCTGTCCAACGGCAAGGTGACCGTGCCGACGCTGGCGCCGGAGCGGTAACCCCGGGCGAGGAGCGAACTCACGTAGTCTGAGCTCGTGGCGGATCTGCGTGTCGCGATCATCGGCTACGGGCTGGCAGGGCGTCTCTTCCATGCACCGCTGATCGCGGCCACCGAGGGGCTGTCGCTCGCGACCGTCGTCACCTCGGACCCCACCCGCCAGGCGCAGGTGGCGGATGAGCACCCCTCCGCCCGGGTCGCCGCGACCCCGGCCGAGCTCTGGGGGCTGGCGGACCACGACCTGGTCGTGGTCGCGACGCCGAACGACGCGCACGCGCCGCTCGCGCTCGCGGCAATCGATCGTGGGGTCGCGGTCGTCGTCGACAAGCCGATGGCCCTGACCGCCGTCGAGGCGGAACGGGTCGCCGCCGCCAGCGAGGAGGCTGGAGTGTTGCTGACGGTCTTTCAGAATCGGCGATGGGACTCGGATCTGCTCACGCTCGTGCGCCTGCTGTCCGAGCGGCGCCTCGGCCAGGTGTTCCGCTACGAGTCGCGCTTCGAGCGCTGGCGCCCGGTCACTGACGCCGAGGCGTGGCGCGAGACGACCCCGCCGGAGCGCGGCGGTGGGCAGTTGCTGGATCTCGGTAGCCATCTGGTCGACCAGGCGCTCGTGCTGTTCGGCCCTGCGACCAGCGTCTACGCCGAGGTCGACTCGCGCCGGGGCGGCGCCGCCGACGATGACGCATTCGTCGCGCTCTCACACGAAGGCGGCGTGATCAGTCATCTGCGCGCGTCGGCAACGACCGCCGCCCCCGGTCCACGGCTGCGCGTACTCGGAAGCGAGGCGGCGTTCGTGATCCAGGGGGTCGACTCGCAGGAGGACGCGCTGCGCGCGGGCAGGCGGCCCAACACCGACCCCGACTGGGGCGCCGAGCCGGAGTCGCACTGGGGCCGGTTGGTGCGCGGTGAGGACAGCTCGCCGGTGCCGAGCGAGCGCGGGAACTGGCCGCGCTTCTACGAGCTCCTGGCAGCGGCGCTGCGTGGCGAAGGGCCCCCGCCCGTCGATCCGCGCGACGCCGTCGCGACGATGCGCGTGCTGGACGCGGCGCGGCTCAGCGCCGCGTCCAGCACGGTCGTAGCGCTTACGCCATGACCTCAGACTGAGGAGGCCGCGCGTCGGGAAGGACGTTCATACGCCCCGACGCTCAGATGCTCGACGTGCCAGACAGCTTGGTCGATCAGCTCGGCGACGTGGGCGTCGTACAGCGAGTAGACGACCCGGCGTCCGCGCCGTT
>DATKFF010000485.1:0-3403 GCA_035511595.1 Solirubrobacteraceae bacterium
AACGCGAATTCGAAGGCCGACCTCTTTACCGGAGACACTGCAGCTGTCTCCGTAGACGTTGCTTCGCCACACGGATCCTGGATTTTGCCGTGCCCAGCGGTATGTGCTCGTGCCGGGCAACCTCAGCGGCGGTCAAACCAAAGGCACTTACTAGCACAACGGGACGCAGCAGAACTGGGGAAAGGCTGGTCAGAGCAGATCGGATCTTCGTTCGACGATCCTCGAGTTCGTCCACGTCCTCGAATTGGTCCTCGTCCTCGAGGTCGCAGGATTCTGGCGTCGAACTCATACAAAGCTCTGAAGGATCAGTCGGAATAGCTCGGTTCATCCGCAACCAGTCCAAAGCGGCGTTACGGGCGATTGTTGTCATCCATGCATCAAGTGAGCCTCGACTGGGGTCGAATGTCGCTCCACGTCTCCATGCCCGTTCGAGGGCAACCTGTGCGACATCCTCAGCGCAGTCAGAATCACCAACGATGCCAAACGCAATCCAACAAAGTCGACGCCAGTAGCGCTGCATAAATATCGCAGCGCACCGGTCGTCACCTGCGCACAAACCGTTGAGGAGGAGTTCGTCTGATACGACGTCATACGCCATACCAACATCACCTTTCGAGGCCAAGATCGGCGGCACTTAACGTAGCTATGGCCGTTACTGGTGATTCGTGGCCCGACGCCGGGACAACGTAGCCACCTGAGGCGCAGATGGCGTGGAGGCCCATACGCTCCTCATCCACCATGCCGTGGGCGCTAAGGAATGACACGGCCGCCTTGATGTCCTCGACGCGTTGGGCGGAGTCCTCAAGGCCGCGCGGTTCGCCCTCGCTCTCGCCAAGGTAGGCCGCGTCAAACGCGAGAGTCACGAAGCCCTCATTGGCTAGGCGCTGAAGATAGAGATTGGCGGCGATTCGCACGCCCTCGCTTGCGAAACCGACATCTGACCTGCTCATGAACCAGTGCTCCGTTCTGGGCCGCCCCGATTGTCTGCCCGATCATTTGTCATGATCTATCCGCACATCCGCCCTTCGCACCCATGTGCACCCCTGGCAGGACCCTCGACTTTTAGGCGTCCCGCTCCGAAGGGGGGGTCAGGAACGGATCGCTTGCGTGGAGCTGGCGAGTGCCGCTGGGAGTTCGGTGCGGGTCTTCACATCCAGCTTGTTGAAGACATTGGTGAGGTGGCCCTCGACGGTACTGGTGGTGATGAAGAGCGCTTGGGCGATCTCGCGATTGGTGAGCCCCTCGGCTGCCAATTCGGCTATGCGACGCTCACTGGCGGTAAGTGCTTCAAGTCCGAGGAGCAAGACCCGTCGCGGCCTGGCCCCCGTGGCGCGTGCTTCCGTCTCGGCCCGTTGGGCCAGCGGCTCAGCACCGAGCCGGTAGGCCGTGTCAACGGCTTGACGCAGAAGGCCGCGAGCCTCGACTCGGCGGTTGCTACGGCGGAGGAGGGCGCCAAGGTCGGTCAAAGCACGGGCGTGTTCGATGCGGCTGTCAGAACCAGAAAGGTGCTCGATCGCCTCACGCAATAGGGTCTCGCCACCCCTTGAGCCGGTTACGAGTCCCGAGGTCCGGAGTGCAATGCCGAGCGCCCGCGGGGCGCTGAAAGCGCGGGCCAACTCGAGCTCCTCCTCGCTCAGGCGTCGCGCAATATCCGTCTCACCGAGGGCGAGTGCGGCCAAGGCGGCATCAGAGCGCCAGGGAAGGAAGCAAGGGCTGATGATCCCCGTGCCGGTGGCGATCTCACCGGCAGCCCGGAATTCGCGCAATGCCTCTCCGAAGCGGTGCTGTGCGAAAAGAAGGCGGCCTCTCGCATCATGCACTATGGCCGTCGCGTCAGACGTCCCCGAGAGATCCGCCGATATGGGTTGGATGGCCAACTCGGCCTGGTCGAAGTCACCTCTCTCGATGAGTGCGTCGACCAAAACGCCCGTGGCGATAGATCGCACTGAGGCCGAAGGCCCAGTGGCATACCACAGGGTACGTCCATCGGCCTCGGCGGCGGTGAGATCCCCGCGTCGAAGAGCCAGCCAGGCCCGAAAGACCAACAGCGACGGAAGGACCGTTCCGTTGGCGGCGGCCCGTGCCTGAGTCACGGCGGCATCGAGCAACGCTTGAGTCTCGCGATAGCGCTCGGCATAAAACAGCGAAATCACTGCGTACAAGAACGCTGGGGCGTCGCCCGGTCTCGGAAGCGGCCCGGTACCTGCGTCGATCGTCCGGTGGGCTAGGTCGGCGACTTGATTAGCCGGCTGATTTGTCAGCGCTGCCACGAGGGCTGCCGAAGCCAAGACGTTGCGCGGGACATTCGGTTCCCTGGCGCGGATTAGCAGGGCCCGAGCGCGGTCCGCCACCTTCGGCCCCGTGGCGGCGTCGATCATCCCGCAGTTAATCGCCATCGCCTCAAGCAACAGACGGCCCTCGGCGGCGCGAATATCGAGCCGGGAGGCGACGCCATCGCATACCTCGACTGCCTCTGCCAGCCGTTGATGGAAACGAAGCGCATTCGTGAACGCAAGAGCGGCGGCGATGCGGGCCGCGTCATCGCCGGCCAACTCGACGGCTTCTGCAAGGTGATCGTGCCAGCCCGTTTCGCTGGCGCTGAACTCGGCTACGCCGAGATCCAGCAACAGCTCGGCTCTTGCGTCCGGCGACGGCGGCTCGGCCAGCGCTCGGCGCAAGAAGGCAACGGCTGAGTCTGGCGCACCGCTGGCCGTCGCCTCCTTGGCGGCCGCCATCAGCTGCATGACTACCCAGGGGTTGCCTGCCGGAGCAGCGGCCATAAGGTGTTCGGCCACGCGGGCAGCGTTGGCGTGCGCCTCGGCCAGGAGCGATGCGGCCTTCGCATGCGCCTCTGTCCGTTCGACCAACGTCATGTCTCGGTAGACGGCGTTGCGCAGCAGCGGGTGGGCGAAGCACAGCGGAGCCTCATCCAGCACGCCAGCTCGCACCAGCAGGTCGGCGGCCCTCGCTGCGTCCGGGAGCGCGAGCCCGGCGAGCGCGGCCACCTGGTCTAACTCGGTGTGTTCCAAAACGGCCACCGCCTGGGCCAAGCGGGTCGCGTCATGGCCCAAGTGCATAAGCCGCAACATCGCCCATCGACCTAATGCTGCGGTGGCGAGGTTCTGCACAGTTGCTGTCGACGCTGCGATCGGAGCAACTTGTTTATCTCGCAACGCTTCGATCAGCATCTGAACCAGAAAGGGCGTACCGCCAGTCGCTTCCCAGCATGCCGCCACGAACTGGGGTTCGGGCTCGACGCCTAGGGCGGCTTCTACCAGCGTTGCCACACCACTCGCAGTGAGCGGAGCCAGCGAGACCACCTCGGTCGCCGGATCCACCGTCAGTGCACTCAGAAGGCCTTGACTCTCGCCGGCTTCGGCTGGCCGGGCAGCGAGCACCACCG
>DATKFF010000486.1:0-4112 GCA_035511595.1 Solirubrobacteraceae bacterium
CCGCAAGTGAGCTGGCCAACGCTGTCGCCGTGCTGGGCGACGACAGCGAGCTTCCTCTCGTCGTGGACGTGACGCCACTGGCCGAGGAAGCAGCACGTGAGGCCGCCGACGACCTGGTCCGGGCCGACATCTTCACGCGCACCACCCGCCTCGGGTTCGTGCATCCGATCGCGCGGGCGGCGCTGTACGAAGACCTGGCGCCTGGCGAACGCCAAGCACGGCATGCCGCCGCGGCTGAAGCGCTGACGAGGCTGGGAGCCTCTCCAGAGCGCGTGACCGCGCACCTTCTGCTGACGAGCGCCAACGGAGACGCGCGCAGGGTGCAGACGCTCAGGTCGGCCGCGATCGCAGCGGCGAGGCAGGGCGCGCCCCTCGCCGCGGCGGCGCGTCTGAAGCGCGCGCTCGACGAATCTCCGGCGGACCACGACCGGGCGGAGATCTTGGCCGAGCTGGGTCGCTACGAGATCGCTGCGATGCGGTTCGATGCGGCAGAGCAGCATTTGCGCGCGGTGGTGGGGTCCACCGCCGACTCGGCCACGCGGGCGGAGGCGGCAGCCGCGCTTACGCGGTGCGCGATCGTCTCAGGAAGTCGGTCGGCGGCCGTCACGTTTGACGCGCTGTCCTCGCTTGGCTCGGAGTTGGCGCCGACGGACCGCGAACGCTCGCTCGAACTGGGCTCGGACCTGTTGATGCTCGCTTTGAGCATTCCGCAGCTGCGTCCTCGACTGAGCCCTTACCTGCACCGGTTTCGCGACGAGGCGCGGGGTCACCCCGAGTTCGAGGCGGTCGCGAGGATCCACACCGCGCTGGACCAGCTTCTGCACGGAGGGTCGGCGCAGGCGGCGGCCGATGAGGCCGCGGCGGCTCTCGCCGCCGGGTTGCCGCCGTCTCGTGCGAGCGAATGCGGTTTTCTTGCCCTTGACACGATGCGGCGAGCCGAGAGCTATGAGCTCCCGCTTCGGTTGCTCGACATCGCACTGGAAGCGGCGCGTCGTGACGGGCAGTGGGCGCGGCAGGGGCTCATCCATGGTTACCGTGCCGCGATCGCGCTCGCGCGGGGATCGCTCCACGATTCGCAGGTGGAAGCCGAGACCGGCCTGCGGCTGATCGAGGAGCAGCATTTCGCATTCCTGCAGCTCGTCGCGGTGGCGATCGTCGTACACATCGAGCGTGGCGACCTCGACGCCGCGGAGGAACTCGCGCGGAGGGGTGAGACGGTGGGGATCGCCGAGGACCGGCTGCACCTGGACGAATACCTGATCGCTCGCGGGCGGCTGCGAATCGCGCAGGGGCGCGCGCGCGAGGGAGTGTCGGACTTGCTGTGGTGCGGTGAGAGGCTGGAGGCTCTGGGGCTGAAGTGGCCATGTGAATGGAGAGCGCGTGCCGTGCCCGCCCTTGTCTCGCTCGGCGAGGGGGAGCACGCGAGGGCGCTCGCGAGCGAGCAGCTGGACGTCGCGCGCCGAGTGGGCGCACCGGGCGGGCTCGGGATGTCGCTGTGCGCAGCGGCAAAGGCGACTCGTGGAGACGAGTCCTTGGAACTGCTGGAGGAGGCGATCTCGATCCTCGAGACGAGCGCCGCGCGGCTGGAGCTCGCGCACGCGCTCGCCGACTTCGGTGCCGCGTTGGCCCGCGCGGGCCGGCGGCGCGAAAGCCGAGATGCCGAGCGGCGAGCGATCGAGCTCGCCAGTGAGTGCGGTGCGATTGCGCTGGCCGAAGCTGCGCGCGCGGAGTTCGAGGCCGGGCCTGGGCGCCGCGCCCGGATCGAGCTGAGCGGGCCGGACGCGTTGACGGCAGCAGAGCGTCGCGTTAGCCGCCAGGCAGCGGAAGGCCGCACCAACCGGGAGATCGCCCAGACGCTGTTCGTCACCGAGAAGACGGTCGAACGCCACCTCTCGAGCGCATACCACAAGCTGGGGATCCGCTCGCGCTTCCAGCTCGCCGCCGCGATCGGGGCTGGCTGAGACGGCCTTCAGTGAAGCAGCTCAGCTGCCGCCGGGAGCCGTCCACGCGAGCTGTCGATCAGGAGGGGAGCACCCACGCCCTGCTCGAGGGCGCCCGGCGCCTGGTCGGGACTGGGTTCGAGCGCGTCGTGTAGCACCTTCAGGAACGCGTCCGGCCGATCGACCTGCAGATAATGATTCGCGTCCGGGATGAAGTAGAGGCGGTTGCGACCAGGCCCCAGCATCAGGTACTCGTTCCAGACGTGGTTCGCCACCCTTGGTGGCGAAACGGTGTCGCACAGCCCCCAGATCAAGGTCACCGGGAACGAGGCTTCGGCGAGCGCCGTCAGCCACCGCTGCTCGTCCGCGGCGCGCTCGACCAGATACTGGATCGTCTCGTGTAGAACGTCTACACCGTCGTCGTAGCCGAACGTGGCCGTGAGCGCCTCGACCTCGGGATCACCGGCCGTGCGCGGCGGCGTGAACGTAGTCACGCCCATCCCCAGCGCCAGCTGTGAGGGAGTCAGCGCGGCGGAGACCTGGGGCCCCGATTTCCTGTCGAGTATCCGGCGCTGAGCCTCAGTCAGGTTCGACAGCGGCAGGAAGATGTTGCCGTTGGACAGGATCAGGTGCTCCAGGCGAGCCCCCGAGTGCCCGTCGGCGCAACGGGCGGCGTGGAGAAGGGCCACGCTGTCACCACGATCGTGGGCGACGATCACCGCAGCGTCGGCTCCGACCACGTCCGAGAGGTAGAACTCGATGAGCTCCTGGTCCCGCCTCAGGCTGTACCCCCATCCCCGCGGCTTGTCCGAGAACCCGTAGCCGGGGAAGTCCAGGGCGCAGACGCGGAAGCGCGCACTCAACTGGCTGGCGACGTCGAACCAGTCAATGCTGCTGGTGGGCCAGCCGTGCACGAGCAGCACCAACGGAGCATCGGGGTCGCCCAGCTGAATATGGAATATCTGAACCGAGGCGGCGTCCTCCTTTTCCGGCCGCCACGAGAAATGATCACCACGACTCCGCCAGTCGTCGGCTCGCGAGTTGTTCATATTTTTCCGACCTCCTTCGCATCAGAAAGCCTCATCTTGGTCTGGCAGGCGGAATGCTGCTGTCGCCGCACGTAATTGCCAAGGGAGGATTCCCGAAGGTTTTCCCGCGGGTTTTGTCGCGCCTCCAGCCCGGCGCCGCGATCGGGTCCTGGCAAAACCGTAGGGGAAACACGGGGGGTTCCCCTCTTGTGGGGAGGGGCGGTCACGCGCACGATCTGTCCCACGTCAACAGACGTCAGCGCCGGGCCGGCTGACGGTGAGGAAGGGGCTGAACATGACTGGTGTGCTCTATGCGATCGCGCGATTCTGCGTCCGACGTCGTTTCGTGGTCCTCGCGGTCTGGGTCCTGGCGGCAGTTGCGCTCGTGGCGGTGTCGCATCGCATGAGCGATAACACCAGCGACAACCTCAAGCTGCCCGGGACTGACAGCCAGCGTGCCACCGATGCCCTGAACCACTCGTTCCCAGCCCAGTCGAACGGCTCCAGCCCGATCGTGCTGCACGTGAACGGCGGCAAGCTGACGGACTCGAAGTACTCGAGCGCGGTCAATGAGGCCGCGGCAGACGTGTCGAAGGCGCCGCACGTTGCCTCCGTCGTCAATCCGCTCACCTCGCAGGGCGCATCCGCCCTGAGCAAGGACAAGGCGACCGGATACCTATCTGTCACGACCTCGGTGAGCGCTGGGGCACTGTCCGTCGGTGATGCACAGACGATCATCGACGCGGCAGCAAAGCCCGCTCAGAAAGCCGGGATCGAGGTCCAAACGGGTGGCCAGCTCGGGCAGAAGGTGTCCAAGCCGTCGACGGAGTCGAGCGAGCTGATCGGGATTCTCGCGGCGATGGTGATCCTCACGCTCACCTTTGGGACGGCGGTCGCGATGTTCCTTCCAATCGTGAACGCGATCCTTGCGCTCGTCGCGACGCTGGCGATCATTCGGATGCTGAGCCACGTGACAACGGTCTCGAGCGTCGCGCCGACGCTCGCCACGATGATCGGGCTCGGCGTGGGAATCGACTACGCACTGTTCATCGTGACCCGGCATTTCCGCGGCCTGAACGATGGCCTCGACCTACGGGAATCGATCGCGCGGGCGACCGCCACCTCGGGCGGTGCGGTCGTGTTC
>DATKFF010000487.1:0-2344 GCA_035511595.1 Solirubrobacteraceae bacterium
CACGGTGAACAGGTACTCGGGGTCCTTGGGCTCCTGTTCGATCTTCTCGCGGAGGTGGCGGATGTGAACGTCGATCGTGCGCGGATCCCGGTACGCGGAATCGCCCCAGATCCGCGCGAGCAGCATGTCGCGGGTGAACACCCGTCCCGGGGCGCGAGCGAGTGACGACAGGATCTCGAACTCGACGAACGTCAGCTCGGCGTCGTCGCCGCGGACGCGCACCGAGCGCTTCGCGAAGTCGATCCGCAGTCGATGGATCTCGAGCGGCTGCTCGTCCAGCGCGAGCTCGGCTTCGCGACTCATCTCGGCGCGCCGCAGCGCGGCCTTGATCCGGCTCGAGAATTCGCGCAGCGAGAACGGCTTGGTGATGTAGTCGTCGGCGCCGAGCTCCAGCCCGACGACCTTGTCGATCTCCTCGGACTTGGCGGTCAGCATGATGATCGGCACGGCGCTGCGGTTGCGCAGCTGCCGGCAGACCTCGAGCCCGTCCACCTTCGGCAGCATCAGGTCGAGCACGACCAGGTCGAACGTCTGCTCGTCGAAGCGGTCGAGCGCCTGGCGTCCGTCGGTCACCTGGACGACGTCGTAGCCCTCTTTGCGCAGCGGGTAGGACAGCAGCGTCTGGATCGACTGCTCGTCGTCAACGAGCAGGATTCGCGCTGATCGGTCTGCCACAGTCTCCTCCTGTCCTGGACAAGGTTAACCTCTGGCCTCGATGCTGGATCCGCGGATCTACCGCACGGGTCTGATCCCGGTCGTGCTCGCGGTGGTCGTGCTCGCGTTCTCGCTCGGAGATCAGCAGGGCCCGCTGACGAGCACGCTCGCGCCCCAGGCGTTCAACGGCGCGAGCGCGTACTCGACCCTGAAGCAGCTCGCCAACGCCTATCCCCAGCGCCAGCCGGGCTCTGACGCCGACGGTCAGCTGGCCGCCTACCTGGGAGGACAGCTCAAGCAGGACGGGTTCGCGGTCAGCACCGACAGCTTCACCGGACGCACCTCCGGCGGTACGCGGAGCCTCGAGAACGTGATCGGGGTCCGCGCGGGCCAGCAGAACGGGAGCATCGTGGTCCTCGCCGACCGGGCGGCCCTCGGCTCGCCCGCCGCGGCGAGCCTTTCCGGCACCGCCGTGATGCTGCAGATGGCAAACCTGCTCTCCGGGGAGACGCTTCAGCACACCGTGATTCTCGTCTCGACGAGCGGAGCGGCGGGTGCCGCGGGCGCCCTGCGGGTGGCGCGAACGCTCCAGCGCCCCGTGGACGCGGTCCTCGTCCTCGGCGATCTGGCCGGAACCGGGGTGCGCGGGCCGGTGGTCGTGCCATGGTCAAACAGCCAGCAGGTCGCTCCGCCTGAGCTTCGCAACACGGTCGGCACCGCGCTGACGTCGCAGACTGGGCTCCGGCCCGGGAACACCGGCCTGATCGGCCAGCTCGCCCACCTCGTCTTGCCGATGGCCGCGACGGAGCAGTGGCCGTTCGGAGCAGCCGGCCTGCCCGCGGTCCTCCTCTCGCTCTCGGGCGAACGCGGGCCGGCGGCGAACGTGCCGGTGACCCAGGGCCGGATCACCGCGATGGGCCGCACGGTCCTCGCCAGCGTCTCCGCGCTCGACGGGGCGAGCTCGGTGCCGGCGCCGTCCACCTACCTCGGCTTCTCCGGCAAGACGATCCCGGCGTGGGCCGTTCGCCTGCTGGTCCTCGCGCTGATCATCCCGGTGCTGGTCGCGACGATCGACGGGCTCGCGCGGGCCCGCCGGCGCGGCCACTCGATTCTCCGCTGGGTCGGGTGGGTGCTGGCGGCGGCGTTCCCGTTTGTGCTCGCGGTCGTGATCGTCCTCCTGGCGCGGGCAATAGGAGTGATCGGCGCACCGCCCCCGGCGCCGCTCGCGGACGGTGCGATCCGGCTGCACGGCGGCGCGATCGCGCTGCTCGTGGTGCTCATTTGCACGATCGTCGCCGGGCTCGCCTGGCTCAGGCCCGCGCTGGTCGCGATCGTCCGGCCGGGGGTCGGGGCGGACGGCAGGGAGCCGTACGGAGCGGGCGCTGCCGCGGGCGTGCTGCTGGTGCTCTGCCTGCTGGCGCTCGCGGTCTGGCTGGCCAACCCGTTCGCGGCGCTGCTGTTGGTTCCGGCCCTGCACCTGTGGCTGTGGATCGTGGTCCCGGACATACGGCTGCCGGGGCCCGTCACGATCGTGCTGCTCCTGGGAGGGCTTGCGCTGCCCGTCGTGATCGCCGTCGACTACGCGACGACGCTCGGACTCGACCCGGTTCAGACGCTCTGGAGCTGGGTCCTGCTGGTTGCCGGCGGCGCGGTCGGTCTGCTGGCGGCGCTCGAGTGGAGCGTCGCGCTT
>DATKFF010000488.1:0-3011 GCA_035511595.1 Solirubrobacteraceae bacterium
TCTCCCCGCCCCGCTGCGCTCGCCCCTGGAAAGATGAGCGCGCGGGGCGTCGCTTTCTCACGTGGGCGGGTTGGGGGTCGGGGGTCGCGCGGTGCCGCGGGTGAAGTAGAGGCGGAGCGCGTCGTCGATGATGCGCCCCTCGGCGCGCCGCTCACGCCGCGCGGTCGCCCGAAGCTCCTCCACCACGGCGGCATCGACGGTGCGGGAGAGCATCGGGCGGAGGCGACGGGGGCGGCGAGCGGGCGAGGGCATGCGGGAGTGTCCTAGCACGCCCGGGGCGAGCGTCTACCGGCGCGCTGCCCGAGCGGCTGCGAGGTCGACGACGTTCTCGTGCGCGCCTTCGGTCGGCTGCGCGGGCGCGGCGAGCATGCGGCCGAGCACCTCATGGAGCGCCCGCGCTGCCTCCACTTCGCCTTCGGCGTAGGCCGTGGCCATCTCGGCGGCGAGGCGCCCGATCCGAGCGGCGCGAGGGCTCACGGGGGCGCTGGGAGGCATGGCAGGGGGCAGCGTAGCAGGCACGGGTGCGGGGAGGCTCGCGGGGGGAGCAGGGGGCAGCGCAGGGGAGGGTTCCGGCCCCCCAATCGGCCCCCCGTCGTAGATCGACGGCGAATCATGGGGCTCCGCACCGCTCCGGCGGAACGGCGTCCCGCCGGCTCTTCTGCGTGGACCAGCCGGCGGGACGCCGGAGAGACGCCGGCGCTCCATGCGTCTCTCTCAAGGACCCCAGCTTCTGGTAAGGGGAGCCCCAGGAGAAGGCCATCCCGAGCGGCTTGGGTACCATGTAAGGCCATGTCGCAGTCGGGCGAAGTGGGACAAAGGGGAGCGCGTCGGATCCCGTGGGCGACGCTTTGCCGAGCTTGATGTCACCGGCGGGGTAGCCCGACGGCCGCGACGACACACCACGGCCTTGCGCGCACACGCGGAGCCCAGCGATCTGCGTCGTCGGTGAAGCCTACGAAGGCAGGGCGAAGTCGATGTTGACGAACCAGCGTCCGAGCGTCAGATGGCGGTCCAGGCGCGCCTCGACGGCTCGCATGGCCGCGTCGGAGAGCGAGACGCCCTTCTGGTAGACGCGCTGGACGAGCTGTACAGCGGGATGCAAACCCTTCCACGTCATGTTCGACGCGTACCCGACCACGGCATCGACGGAGTCGAGAAGCGCGCCATTCCAGTAGTTTTCGAGGGCCGCCCAGCAGCGTTCGATGGGGTTGTACTTGCTGTGGTAAGGGGGGTAGTACGCGAGCTCGACGTGAAGGATGGCCTCGTCGGCAAACTGGACCATTCGCGACATGAACTGGGTCCGGCGGCTGTTGTTTTCAGGGCCGTTGTCCTGATCGACCAAGAGCGACGTGACGCCGGGAAGCCGCCAACGGTTGGCGAACCACCAGCTCTCGATGGTATCGGCGATCGCGTCGGCCGTGGCCGGGCTCTTGACGATGTGGATCCACAGCTCGCCCGTCTTCGGCACGAGGACGCCGACGGGGACGACGACCGCATCCGGGTGGAAGTCATGGTCAAGCGCCTTGACGAGGGTACGACTCAACCCATCGCGGCTCAGCTCGCCGACCTTCACGGCGGCTTTGGTGTCGACGGAGATACGCAGCTGATGGTCGGAGGCGTCTGCGCGGGCGTTGACGGCGTGGATCTGGTCAAAGATCGCGTCGGTCTCCGAGACTTTTTTTGGGCTTCGATTTGCGCACCCGCTGCGGGAAGTATCCGAGCCCGTTCAGCCGCTGCCGAATCGACTCCTCGCTCGGAAGGCTTGCCTCTGCATAGCCTTTCTCGCTCACCAGGCGCAGCATGACCTCTCGCGTGGTCAGCTTGCGGTACAGCCGCTCGCTGCGCAGGGTCGGGTCCACCTGGACGAACGGCTCGACGATGTCGCGCAGGTCCTGCAAGAGACCCGGGAAGCGCGCCTCGAGCGGCGCCTGCCCGTTGTCCCTGCGACCATCGGGCAGGTCGACCCCAGCGCGAAGCTCGTCCTCTCCCTTGCGGACCGTGCCCCGGTTCCACCCCAGCATTGACTCGGCGAGTCGCTGCCCGCCATCGCCAAGAAGCCGGACGAACCCCGCCATGAAGCGCCGGCGAGGCGCGCCCTCCAGGTTCTCCGCTGCCCCCGCGACGACTTCGATAAGTTCCTGCGTAAGCTCCATTCGCGCGGGATATACCGCCCGAGCGGTACGGGCCAAGAAATGTGCACCTACATCGGCGCCATGCGCGGCTGGGACACGGATCAGGCTGCGCCTCCCTTACTCAATCCACGTAGGGGCCGCGGGCGATCGAGCGCCCCCAGCACGAGACGAGGAGGCCCAGGGCGATCAAGAGGATCAAGCCGAGGAGGTGCGGGTGGTCGCCCATGAATGCGAGCGGGGCGCGGAGCACGCGGAGCGGCCCGTCGAGGAAGCCGACGGGCGTCGGGGCGTCGGGCGGGGTCACGCTCCCGAGGCGCCCCGGAGGATCGGGGCGTGTGCCCACGATGCGCGGCTTCCCCGCGGCCGCGGTCGAGGCGGGCGGGCGGATTCGCTCGCGGTAGGGCGACGCTGGCTCCTGCTGGTGCGGGAGAGGGAACGCTCGCTCGTGGTCGGGAGGGTCGGGGGCGGCCACGCCGGCAGCGTACTCCGGGGCCGGGCCGGAAGCACGAGGTCGAGCCGCTTCACAGGGCGCGGAGGAAGGCGCGCAACGGATCGAACGCGACGTGCGCGGGGTCGATCCCGTCGAGGGCCGCGAACGCCTGGTGGAAGCGAAGCTTCGGGTCCGCCGTCATCCCGAGGTAGGCGTGCAGCCAGCCCTTGTCCTCCCGGGCTTGCAGCGCGTGCGGGGATCCGGCGCAGGTGACGAGCTGGTCGACGCACGCGGCGAGCGCCGCGTTGCGCACGGCCCGCCGGCAGAGGCTCTCGATGCAGCCGTGGCTCGCGCCGTCGGGCGAGTAGAAGGCTCCGACCCGCGGCGAGCTGCCCGAGAGGACGCCGTGCGCAGGCGTATCGAGCGCGCCGAAGACGGCGAGCGTGCGC
>DATKFF010000489.1:0-4109 GCA_035511595.1 Solirubrobacteraceae bacterium
CACCGCGGGACCCTCGGCAACTTCGCCGTGGCCGGGGACCAGAACGTCGACGTGCCTGGCGGCCTCTCCCAGCCGGTCGAGTGCCGTCTCGTAGGCGCCCACCTGATCGGCGCGGCGAGCGTCGAGGAGGGGGATCAGGACATCGGAGAGCATGTCACCGGCGAGCAGGACGCCGCGGTCAGCGAGGAGGACCGCGGCGTGGCCGACGGCGTGCGCCTGATGCTCGATGATCTCGCCCGGCACGGGTCCGCCGTCCGCGGGCAGCGGAGTGACGAGCGCGATCAGCTCGAGAGGGATGCCCGACGCGCTCTCCGCCGCCATCGCCTGCGCCCGCTCCCGGGCTTGAGTGGCAGCCTGGGCGCCGGCGGGGGTGGCGTAGCGCGGCACGTCGCCGAACCGGGCATGCCAGAGCAGGTGGTCCCAGTGGGGATGGGTGGAGAACCCGGCGACCACCGGAATGCCGAGCCGGTCCAGGTCATCCGCGAGCTCGTTCAGCTCGGAACCATCGATGCCGGGATCGACCAGGATCAACCCGTCCTCCCCGCGCACCACGATGGAATTGGTCCAGACCCACGCGCTCTGCCGGACCCAGACACCGTCGGCCACCTCAGTCATCATCAGTTCACCCTGTCAGGTATCTCCCGCCCGGCGCAAGAGGAGAGCCCGCTCGCACTCGTTGCGCGTCATCAAGCAGTCCTCGGGAGCCGACATCGCAGTCGGGGGTGCCGAGCTCGCTGGCTACGCAATCGGCGCGGGGCTGGTCGACGAGTGCCGTCTGTTCTTGTGCCCGATCGTGGTGGGAGGCGGCAGGCGCGCCCTGCCAGACGATGTCCGGGCGCAACTCGAACTTCTCGATGAACGCCGGTTCCGAAACGGCGTCGTTCACCTCCACTACAGCGTAAGCGTCTGACCGAGCCGGCAACGCGATGCCGGGCAAAGACCTGCTCTAGCGATCGTGCGAGCATCTGGCTGGCTCTCCGTAGCGACCCGCTAAGCGCGGACAGCGGAGCTGACGCCCTCGCGGTTGGCAGTCGCGCCAGCGCGGCTTGTGTCGTAGCGACTTGTGGGCCCGGTGACGCCCCATCGATGTCTGTTGCGTTTTCCGGGCCTACCGCCTCGCGCCGGCGTGCGGACACGGTCTAGGCAGCTGCGCCGGCATGGCCCAGAATTCATCGCTTCTCACCACCGAGACGGAGGCAGCGCCGCCGCCGTTCGAACCGCAAGAGGAGGTGCAGGAGGGCGATGTCAGGAACCCCAAACGTCACTGCCGAGCCGGCCGGGAGCAATGGTCATCGCAGCCGGCTTGTGAGCTGGTTCGTCCCCCGCCCGCTTCCAGAGCCGATCAATCCGGCGCTGGTGAAGCACGACGAACAGCGCGCTCAGGACTTTCAGAACCGGGTCGCGGACAAGATCACCGCGTTCTCGGGCTCAATGACGTTCGTGTATGTCCACATCCTGTGGTTCGGGCTGTGGATAGGGCTGGGCGTCGAGAAGTATCCGTTCGGCCTGCTCACGATGATCGTCTCGCTCGAGGCGATCTTCCTCTCGACGTTCGTGCTGATCAGCCAGAACCGTGCCGACTCCAAGCGGCAGGTGATCGCCGATCAGGAGTGGAGGACGGTGCAAAGCGAGGACCACCAAAACCAGGAGCTGCTTGGCCTCTCGAGGCAGATCCTTCGCCTGACCAAGGAGCTCAGGTCGCACACGGACATCCTCCAGCGCGAGGGCGAGCAGAGCCGCGAGCTGCTTGCCGTCTCTCGGCAGACGCTCGCGCTCACCAAGCAAATGGAGTCGCGACTGCCGTCCAACCCCGCCACGGGCAGCGACTCAAGCGCTGAGGAATCCCCCGGCGACCGCCCGTGAGAGGGCCCCGCGAAAAATTCTCTGGGTGCGCGGGCGCGCGTGTAGCGTTGTGCGTGGCCGTTGACGCGGGGTGGGCGCCGCATCCGATCCTCGAGGTCTGAAAGGGGCTCGATATGACTGACGAGAACGTGATCGTCGTTTCCTTCGCCGAGGACAGCTCGGCATACGAGGCGTTCACCAAACTAAAGGAGCTCGACGAGCAGGGCCAGGTCTCGATCAAGGGTGCCGCGATCGTGCAGCGCGGAGAGGACGGCCGGATTGCCACCAAGGACTCGGTCGACGACAACGAGTTGACTGGGACCGCGACCGGCGGCCTGATCGGGCTCTTGGTCGGCATCCTCGGCGGTCCGTTCGGAGTGCTGATCGGTGGCGCAACAGGTCTCCTGATCGGCTCTCTCTACGACGCGGACGACGCCGACGACACCGAGTCCGTGCTCGCGGAGATCTCGAGCGCCATCAAGCCGGGACAAACCGTGGTGCTCGCGGACGTTGACGAGCAGAGCGACGACGTGGTGGACCAGGCGATGGCGGGTCTCCGCGGGACCGTGCTGCGCCGGAGCGTCGACGACGTCGAGGCCGAGATCGCGGCCGCGCAGGACGCCGCGCGCGCCGCAAAGCGCGAGGCGCGCAAACAGTTGCTCGAGACGCGGCGGTCGCGGGCGAAAGACGAGATCCGACGGATCGTCGACGCGCTCAAGGCCCGCGCCCACGCACTCCGCGACCGGATCGAGACGGCCGTGCACCGCCCATAAACGCACCCATCGAAGGAACGCCGGCCCGCCTCGAGCGCACTACCCCGAGCTGTGGTCTCGCTTAGTTCGAATTGGCCCGAGCTGTCGGCGCACGATCGCCTGGTGGAGCAGAACCGCGGCGGGCCCGCCACGGATCTCGTCACTGTCTGTCGTCCACGCACGCCGACCAGAACGACAGCTTCGATGGGCGCCGTCAAGCTGACCGGCGTGCGACCGTCATCCCCCCGATCACGAAGACCGCCAGACGCTCAACCTCGCGTGGGAGCGACCCTATTCAGCCGGATCCGTCGTGCGCACCGATCGGCACCGGCCCGAGTTCGTGGCGGATGATGACGTAGGCAATCGCGCCGCCGGCTAGTGGCACGAGCAGTCCGATCGCTTGGTGAAGCAGGACCGCGGCGACCGCGGGATTGTGGTGGACCCCGTACACGATCAGCATGCCGGCGATCCCGCCGATCGTGCCGATGCTGGCGGGGAGGGGAAGCGATCCTCCGAGCGCGCCGATGATGTACGCCATCACGACGATCGCGAAACCCGGAGTCGGGTGAGCGTGGACCGCGAGCAGCGCGAGCCACAGGATGAGCAGGTCGAACCCGAGGTATGCCACCGCCCCGAGCACGGTCCTCAAGCCACCACGATGAAACAGCACCCGCTCGGTGTCGTTCACCGCGTCCGCGAGCGTGGTGATCGCGCGGGCGACCTTGGCGTGCTTGGTCTGCAGCCGAGTGGCATAGGTGCTCGCACGGGGGACGATCCACAGCGCCGCGGCGATCCCGCACGCGGCGACGGCCGCGGGCAGCAGCGTCAGCAGGAGCCTGTCCTCGCCGGCGAAGATCCCCGTCGCGAGCCCGACACCGAAGAGCACCAGCGCGAGCGCATCCACCGCGGTGTTGAGGAAGCTGAGGTTGAACTGACGCTCGGCGATCTGTTCGGTCGGCATCCCGAAGCGGTGAAGGATCCAGCCCCCGACTCCCATCCCACCGAGCGAGCCACCGGGGACCACCAGCCCGCCTCCCAGCTGCGCCCACGCGACGCGTTGGTCCATGCGCCAACCTCGGCCGTCACGCTGGAGAACCCTGTCCGGGTCCACGATCCTGCGCCACGAGACGACAAAGCCAGTCTCGGACAGCACCTCGAGCACGATCGCCCCGACCACCCACCCCCACGAAACGCGCTTCAAGCTGGTCAGCGCCTCGTTCAGAGTGGGAATCAGCCTGAGCACCAGATAGGCGGCCAGCACAAAGCCGACCAGCCTTACCGCCGACCGCCGCAAGTGACTCTTGACCTCACTCAGCGCGCGACGCGTCCGATTCGTCGGCGCGGGCCGCCGGGACGAATCGAGCGCCTGCTCCCCAGCGGGTTCGACGGTCACGCGGTCACACCCGATGGGTCGATGTCCTCAGCATTACAAGACACAACCCGCGAGCGAACGTACGGGTCGAGGCCAATAGACAATAGACCCAGCACCCGGGGCGACAGCGAGCCACCGGCGCC
>DATKFF010000490.1:0-5650 GCA_035511595.1 Solirubrobacteraceae bacterium
TGATCAGCGCCAGCATCGAGGCGAGCGCGATGGCCCGCTCGGGGCTGCCGTTCGAGCCGACGATCGGCAGGATGGTCGCCGCGATCATCGGGCCAAGCGACGAGTCCGGACCGAGCACCAGAAGCCGAGAGGGGCCGAACAGGGCGTAGCCAAGCAGGCACAGGATCGTGGTGTAGAGGCCGGTGATCGCCGGCAGCCCGGCCAGTTCGGCGTAGGCCATCCCCTGCGGCACGAGCAGCGTGGTCAGGACGATGCCCGCGACCACGTCCTGACGCAGCCACGAGCCCTGATAGCTCCTCAAGGCGCGCAGGCCGGGGAGCGAGCTCGGCCTCACAACCGTCGCACTCGCCTAGAAACCCGCAACCGACCAGGGCGTGGCCGTGGCCGTGGCCATCTCAGCCACCGGCCTGAACCGGCGCGCCGCCGGCGCTCTGCCCGGGTTGGCCCTCCTTCTCGCCACGAGCGCGCTCGTCGGCCTGCCGTGCCTCGAGCGCCCGGGCGAACGGGTCGGGCGCGACGCCAGAGGCCGCCTGGGCCTCCAGATTCCCCTTAGCCTCGAGCAGGGTCTCGCGCTGCCGCGGTGTGACCTTCGGGAAGCGCGGGTCGATCTCCATCAGGGCGGCAACGAGCACCGCCCCCGCGGCGATCCGCGCGAACCATTTGCGATCGGCGGGGATCACGTACCACGGCGCCCACTCGGTGCTCGTACGCGACAGCATCTCGGAGAACGCCTTGTGGTAATCGTCCCAGCACTCGCGCTCCGAGACGTCGGCGGCGGAAAACTTCCAGTTGTGATCAGGGAGGTCCAGCCGTCGCAAAAACCGGATCCGCTGCTCCTCCTTGGAGAGGTTGAGGAACAGCTTCACGATCCGGAACCCGTTATCGGTCAGCTGACGCTCCCAGTTGTTGATCTCCCGGTAGCGGCGCTTCCAGATGTCGCCCTTCCGCGCTGATCTCGGGATCTTCTCCCGCGCCAGCACCTCCGGGTGCACACGGACCACCAGGACCTCCTCGTAGTGCGACCGGTTGAAGATCCCGATGTCGCCGCGTGCGGGCAGCCGCTGTGCGTAGCGCCACAGGTAGTCGTGGTCGAGCTCCTCATCCGACGGCACCTTGAAGCTGTGCACGGCGACCCCCTGGGGATTGACGCCGCTCATCACATGGCGAATCGTCCCGTCCTTGCCGCCCGCATCGAGGGCCTGCAGGATCACCAGCACCCCCCACGTGTCCTGGGCCGCGAGGCGCGCCTGATACTCGGTCAGCAGCCGCACCCCCTCCTTCAGGAGCGCGACTCCCTCCTTCTTCTTCTTGACCCCACCCTTGAACGACGGGTCGAAGTCCCTGGAAAGCTTCACACGCGCGTCCGGCTTGACCCGGAACGGGGCGATGAACTCCTCCAGACGCTTACGACGTTTCTCCTCGAGCATCGTCCTCCGAGCGCTTCGGCGACCAACTCTTCCCGGGCCGAGCATGGCCTGATCGGGGCGAGATTCATCACCCCGATCAGGTGACGCGGCGGGAGGGCCTGCTCAGCGCTTACGAACCGGTGGTCACCGCCGTCGGCTGCAGCGCATCCTGGAGCTTCTTGGTGTCCTCGTCGGACAACGAGGTCCTGATCACGGTGCCGCCGTACTGCTGGAGCGCCGCGATCGCCTTGTCGGGCGTGGCCTTCTCGATCACCATGAACAGCGCCGAGGTCCCGGGCTTCAGGTAGTCACGGACCTGCTCCTGGAAGGCCTTGTCGATCCCCTTCTCGCCAAAGTGGCCAAACAGAGCGCCCATGCCCGCGCCGAACGCGAGGCCGGCGACGGGGATGAAGAACAGAAGCCCGAACAAGAAGCCCCAGAACCCGCCCCAGACAGCGCCGCCGCCCGCGGAAGCACCGCCGTGCGTCGTGTGGACGTGATATTTGCCATCCATATCACGCGAAATCGAGGCGACCTGATCGGCCTGGATGATCAACTCACCCTCGAGTCGCTGGACCGTCTCCCGCGCCTGTTCAGCAGTCCCTTGATCGGGATAGCCGACCGCAACCAGCGTGGCCATACACACTCCTCCGCTCGGACTTGTAGAAGGACTCAAGCTTGGGGGAGGACTCGCCGCGCGTCGTCACCCCAATCGGATGAACGTGACCCGGGGACAGACCTCATCCGATGCGGATGATGTGGCTAGTCGGTCGACGGAAGAGGGTTGCCGGGGTGGTTCTGGAGTGAGTGAGGGAGCAAGCACACAGCTGCCTGAAGACGCCGTTGTGAACGGCGCCCCCACAAATGAGGCGCATACGCAGCGGCTCGCAATCCTGCTGTCGATGGCGATGTTCGTGCTCGTCGTCGACACGTCAGTGATGAACGTGTCGATCTCGGCCGTGGTGCACGATCTGCACACCACGGTCAGCGCCGTGCAGTCGGCGATCGCGCTCGAAGCGCTCGTATCCGCCGCATTTATCCTGATCGGCAGCAAGGTAGGCGACCTGTTCGGCCGCAAGCGTGCCTACGTGCTGGGTCTGCTGGGCTACGCGATCGGTGCGCTGGCGATGGCGCTCGCGCAAAGCCTGACCGTGGTCATCATCTTCTGGGCGATCATCGGCGGGCTCGGCGCGTCGCTGCTGCTGCCCGCCATGCAATCCCTGATCCACGGCAACTTCGAGGGAGACGCTCAGCGCAAGGCGTACGCGCTCGTCGGGGCGGCGGCGGCGATCGCCGCCGCGGTCGGGCCGTTGATCGGGGGGCTCATCACCACATATCTGTCGTGGCGAATCGCCTTTCTGCTCGAGGACGTGGTGATCGTCGTCGTGCTGACTGGCATCAAACTCGTGCGCGACGTCCCATACACCGGATCACGAGGCGTCGATCTCATCGGAGCCGCGCTTTCGATTCTGGGCATGGGCGGAATCGTGCTCGGGATCCTGGTGTGGCAGGAAGGCGGCGACTACGTCGCCGTGTTGATCGCGCTCGGCGCGATCTCAATGGGAGGGCTGTTCTACTGGCTGGTGCGGCGCAAGCGCGACGGCAGGCCAGTGCTGCTGGATCCCGACCTCTTCAAGTCCTTGGGCTACAGACTTGGGATCTCCGGGCAGCTGCTCCAGCAGATCGCCTTGGGGGCGATGATGATCGCGCTGCCGATCTATCTGCAGATCGTGCTCGAATACAACGCGCTGGAGGCCGGCCTGTCGCTCGCCCCGCTGTCGCTGACGATGTTCGCCGTCGCGTTGCTCGCCGGCAAGAAGGCGGGCAACCGGCGCCCGGCCAGCATCATCCGGCTGGGGTTTGCGCTCCTCACCCTCGGATTGGTCGTGCTGGTACCGATCGTCCCGCGCGCCAGTTCGGGCTGGTACCTCGTGATCCCGCTGCTGATCGCAGGGTCGGGCCTTGGCCTGCTGGTCTCGCAACTCAACAACTACACGTTGTCTCCGATCTCCGAGGAGCGGGTCAGCGAGGCCGCCGGCGTGAACTCGGCCGGCGGCTCGTTCGGGCTCTCGTTCGGCCTGGCGTTCGGCGGCGCGATCCTGCTGGCGACGCTGTCGATCGCATTCACGAACATGGCCGACGCCAGCAAGGTCCTCTCGCCTACCCAGCAACAGCAAGTCGCCGACGCGCTTGAGGACGACACGCAGGTCGTGAGCAACACGCAACTCGAACAGCAGCTCGCCGGCCAACCGAAAGACGTTCGCGCCGAAATCATCCGCATCAACACCGACGCCCGACACACTGCGCTTCAAGTCGCGCTGGTGGTTCCGATCCTCGCCGGGCTCCTCGGACTTCTCAACTCATTCCGGATGATGCGGCTACCAGACCCCAAGCCATCGACCGCCGTCGAAGGCACGGCCCTAGGCTGAGTGCCTCCACTCGTGGGTGGTGGGAGAGCCCTCATCTCTTTGAGGCGATGCCAGCGCCGCGCTCCCCGCGGGAAGATCGGCGTAAGAAAGGAGCACGAATGACCGCAAAGGCCGACTTCACCGAGCAGGAGTGGAACACCGTCCTTGAGGGACCACCGAGTGCGGGGCTGATCGTGTTGACCGCTGCTCACGGCGGTACGTTCAAGGAGACCTTCGCGATCGGCAAGGCCTACGCCGAGGCTCGCCAGGAGCACGGCGAGAGCGAGCTGCTCGACGAGATCGTCTCCGCCAAGCCGGAGATCGATCACACGCGCTATCGGTCGGTCGAGGAGCTCAGGGAGCACGGGCTCCAGCACGTGCGCGATGCGGTCGAAGTGCTGCAGCGCAAGGCGACAGCCGATGAGCTCGAGGACTACCGGCGTTTCGTCCTGGCGCTTGCCGACAGGGTTGCGGAGGCCCATCGGGAGCAGGGAGTGACCGTCAGCGACCAAGAGCGGGCGGCACTGAGCGACATCTCCGCGAGCCTCGGCGACTCGGGCGATGTCAGCTCAGCAACTGGAGCAGCCCCTTGATCACGAGCAGCGCGCCGATCACAGTGTTAAACCTGACGAGGAATCGGCGCCAGTGCCGTCCGATCCAAGCCTTCGCCCGCTCGATCGCGCGCGGCGTCCATTCCGGCGCGATCGCGAAAGCGATCAACGGAATCTCGAGCAACGCCAGCATGATCAGGTTGAACACCACGATCGTCAGGACCGTCGCCGCGGTCGAGTAACGCAGCTTGCTGAGCCGGGTCAGTCCCGCCAGGTACGACGCGCCTGGCAGCGACAGCAACGCTCCCACCACGAACGCGATCCGCGCCGAGCCCTTGCCAAGTTCACGCTGCCACATCGATGGGCCCTTGTCCGCCTTGGCCGCCCTTCGAGCTCGGCGGCGCTCGGCGGCGTGACGGTCACGTCCGGTGGCGAGCACGAACGCCGCGATCAGAAAGATCACGCCCAGTGTCAACGTGGCCGCCGGGCCGAGCGTGCGCTTGGTAGTACTCACGACGTCGGAGCGCTGCAGCTCGTAGACGATCACGATCCCGAGCGTGATGCTGGTCAACAGCGCGCCGCACAGGTAGCCCAACATCAGTCGCACCGGGTTCGGCAGCAGCATCATCAGCGTCGACGCGGCCACCAGCGTCGGGTTCAGGGCCGCCGTCAGCGCGAAAACGAGTACCTGGCCCACGCTGGCCGCACATCATGAGCGAAGCCGCGGCGTTGATGACTCTCGACACCTCGTCACCCCGTACGGGTGAGGACAAAGACTGCTCGATCGTCCACGCTCGGCGAGATCGATTGCTCGCCCGTATCTGCGGCCGGGCGCTCCGCTACTGGAAGGAGAAGTTGACCGTGGACGGCGTCAGAGGTCTCGGCCGGGCCATTATCGCGGCGGTGCTGCTGATGATCGGCGGGGTCCTCAACATCATCTATGGGATCGCCGCGATCTCAAATTCGAAGGTCTTCGCAACGCACGCGACGTACGCGTTCGGCCACCTCAAGACGTGGGGCTGGATCAGCCTGATCATCGGCGTGCTTGAGCTGATCGCGTCGGCGTCGCTGTTCGCTGGCGGCGCCTTCGGACGGTGGTTCGGAGTCTTCGTCGGCTCGCTCGCGGCGATTGGCGCGCTGCTCGCGATCCCGGCCTATCCGCTGCTGGCCATCGCGATCTTCGCGCTGAGCCTGTGGATCATCCACGGGCTCATCATCTACTCGAGGCCAGAGGACCTTAGTCTCGCGATGCCGCCGGACTACCCGTCCTCGAGCGTCGCGGCGA
>DATKFF010000491.1:0-8337 GCA_035511595.1 Solirubrobacteraceae bacterium
GTACCGGGCGCTGATGTCCTCGGATTGACGCGAACGGCGGTTATTTCGTCACGGTCAGCGATAGGACCGCGCCGCCGACGCCGCCGTGATCGGCCGTGACGAGTAGCACGACGGTGAACGCGCCGGTCTCGGTCGGCTTGCCGGTGAGCTTGCCGCTGGAGCTGAGCGACAGCCCGGGGGGTAGGCCGAACGCCTCCCATGAGGGCGACTTTGCCTTGCCTCCGATCTCCAGCTGCATCGAGTAGGACGAGCCCTTCTTACCCTTGGCGAGCTTGTCGGTCTTGATCGAGACTCCTGAGGCGATCAGCACCGCGCCGGACGTCACGGCGTTGCTCCCCGAGCCCTTAGCGCCGGGAATCTGAACCGTGCCGACTTGGCCGTTTTCACCTCCGTTGCCGTTGGCAGCGGTGGTGGGGTAGTTCTGCGTGTTGCTGCCGCCCATCCCGCCCTGCATTGGGGCGAACCCACCGGCTCCGCCCGCGCCCGGCGCGCCGGGATTGCCGGGAGTCGCGGTGGTACCCGCGTAGGTGAGCCTGGCGCCCTTGAGCGGCGACTTCGCGTCGATCGCGCCGCCGTTGACGTTGCCCGCGTTGCCGCCGAGGCCACCGGTTCCGCCGTCGCCGCCGCCGCCGGCGTTACCGCCCGCGCCCCCGGTCGCGCCCTGGCCGCCGTTGCCGGCGATGCCGCCGTCGCCACCGGCGCCGCCCGCGCCGCCGACGCCGCCGTTGCCGCCCTTGGCGCTGGCCGAGAGGGCTAGCGAGACGAGCATCGCGTCGCTGGAGTCCGAGTAGATCGCGCCGGCGTCACCGTCGCCCCCACCGCCGCCGTCGCCGCCATCGCCGGCGTCCGCCCCGTCGGACCCGTCGCCGCCCACGGCGCCGTTGCCGGTCGTGACGTTGCCGCCCTCTCCGCCGGTGCCTCCGAACCCGCCGACGCCGCCGTCGCCCGACTTGGTGCCGTCCGAAGGAGGCGTTCCGCCGGTGCCGCCGGTCCCACCGGTCGCCGTGTCCTTGGTGAAGCTCGCCCCGACCACGGTCAGCTTGCCGGTCGAGTAGATCGCGCCGCCGGCGCCGTTGCCGCCGTCGCCCGCGCCGCCGCCATCGCCAGAGGACCCCGGGTCGCCGCCCTTGCCGGGGGTGCCGCCGTCGCCGTTTGCTCCGGCGGCGGCCAGGCCGCTCGCGCCTGCGCCGCCGGTCTGGCAGTAGCAGCCGAGGCCGCCGCCGAGACCGCCCTGACCGCCGGCACCGCCGGCGCCGCCGCCACCGCCACCGCCGCCGGTAGCCGAGTCGCTCGCGAACTTGGTACCGGTGATCACCACGGTGCCTTCGCTGTAGATCGCGCCGCCGTTGCCGTCGCCTCCGTCAGCGCCGTCGCCGCCGTTGCCGCCCTTGGCGCCGGCCCCGCCGGCGACGGAGTTGCCGCCGGCGCCGCCCGCGCCCCCCGTGCAGCCGTCAGTGCTACAAGGCGCTCCGTTTCCGCCGTTGCCGCCGGCACCGCCCTGGCCGCCGTGGCCGCCGGCGCCGCCCGCCCCGCCACCGCCACCGGCTCCGCCCGTGGCGGAATTGCTCTTGAACAGGCCGCCGGCCACGATCAGGGTTGCGCCGGTGGAGACGCTGATCGCGCCGCCGTTACCGTCGGCGCCGGCGAGGCCGTTGACGCCGTTCGTGCCCGGTTCTCCGTCGCCGGCCGGGGTGCCGTTGGCACCGGCCGTGCCGGGGTCGCTCGGGTTCACACCGTTGGTCCCGTCGGCACCCTGCGTACCGGCATCGCCGGCGGTTCCGGCGATCCCCGCTGTGCCCTTGCCGCCCGCGCCGCCGGTCACCTTCCCGTTCTGGAGCGTGAGGTCGACGAGCGTCAGCTTGCCGGCGGTGACGAGGAACAGCTGGTTCTTGGAGCCGCCGTCGAAGCTGACGTCCTGGCCGGAGCCGTCGAGCGTCACCGAGCCGCCGTGGATCGTGATCGGGGAGCTGAACGCGATCGTGCCGCCGCAGCCGAAGTCGATCACGCCGCCCTTCGCGATCGCCGACTGGAGCGCGCGGAACGTGCACTTGTTGAGCGTCGTCGGCTTGGCGGCGGCCGCGCTCGCGTGGAATGCGAGCCCCAGGATCACGACCGCGGCCGAGCTCGCGGTCCACGTCAACGCGCGGCGGGCGACGCCGCGCCGTTCCGACAAGCCGGTCCCAGCTGTCATCGCCACCTTCCTTGGATTGGCCCCCGATTCGCGGCGGCACTCTATCACCGCGACCAGCGCCGCCCCGAAGGCTGTGGATAGCCTTCGAGCGGGCCATGTCCTTCTACATCACGACACCGATCTACTACGTCAACGCGCAGCCGCACCTGGGCCACGCGTACACGACGATCGTGACCGACGTGCTGGCGCGGCACATGCGCCAGCGTGGGGAGGACGTCTTCTTCCTGACGGGCACCGACGAGCACGGCGAGCCGGTCGCCGACGCGGCCCGCGAGCAGGGGCTCGAGCCCAAGGAGCTCGCAGACCGCAACGCCGAGCGCTTCGAGGCGCTGATGCCGGTGCTCGAGGCATCGAACGATTTCTTCATCCGCACCTCGGACCCGGAGCACATCGCGAGGGTGCAGGAGGTACTCCAGCGCGTGCACGACAACGGTTACGTGTACAAGGGCATCTACGAGGGCTGGTACTGCCCGCGATGCGCGGACTTCAAGGTCGAGAACGAGATCCTCGAGGGGAACCTGTGCCCGATCCACGAGATCCCGCTGATTCGTGAGCGTGAGGAGAACTGGTTCTTCCGCCTGTCGGCCTTCCAGGAGCAGCTCGAGCGGCTGTACGCGGAGCAGCCGGACTTCGTGATGCCGGCCCGGCACTACAACGAGGCCCGGTCGTTCATCACCTCGGGGCTCCAGGACGTCTCGCTCTCCAGGGCGCACCTGAAGTGGGGCGTGACCGTGCCGTGGGACCCGGGCCACGTGTTCTACGTGTGGTTCGACGCGCTTCTGAACTACTACACGGCGCTCGGCTACGCCCGCCCGGGCGAGGATCTGACGGAGCGCTACTGGCCGGCGACCTACCACATCATCGGCAAGGACATCCTGAAGTTCCACACGGTCTACTGGCCGGCGCTGCTGATGGCCGCCGGACTCGAGCTGCCGCACCACGTGTTCGTCCACGGCTTCCTGCTGGGCGCCGACGGACGCAAGATGAGCAAGTCGCTGGGCAACGTGCTCGACCCGTTTGAGGTGATCGAGGAGTTCGGGACCGAGGCGCTTCGCTTCTACCTGATGCGTGACGTCCCGTTCGGCGCCGACGGCGCGGTCGGGATGGACGCGGTCAAGGCGCGCTACGAGTCCGAGCTGGCCAACGAGTACGGCAACCTCGCGAGCCGCACGCTCGCGATGCTCCAGCGGTACCGCGACGGGGTGATCCCGGGCGTGGCGATCGACGAGGCGCTGCGCAGCGATTTCGATGTGCTCCCCGCGGAGGTGGCCGCTGTGCTCGATCGTGCCGAGCCGACGCGCGCGCTCGATCTGATCTGGCAGCGGGTTCGCCGCCTGAACCGCTACGTCGAGGAGCAGGCGCCGTGGGAGCTGGCCAAGGATCTGGAGGCCGCCGACCGGCTCGACGAGACGCTCGCCTCGCTCGCGGAGGGGCTGCGCGTCGTCAGCGTGCTGCTGCACCCGTACATGCCGGCGACGACCGACCGGTTGCTCGGTGCCCTCGGCGCCCCCGAGACCGAGTTCGGTCGCGCGGTGTTCGCGGAGCGCGGCAGCGGCGCCACGGTGACCGCGCTCGAGCCGCTGTTCCCCAAGCGGTCCTAGGCGGTCCGTGATCGACAGCCACACCCACCTCGAGCTCTGCGAGCCGCCGGACGCCGAGCTCGTCGCGGCGGCGGCCGACGCCGGCGTCACGCGGATCGTCACCGTCGGGACCACCGGCGCGTCGTGCCGCGCCGCGCTCGAGGCCGCCGAGGACTTCCCCCAGGTGTACGCCGCGATCGGGCGCCACCCGAACGAGGCCACCGGCTTCGACGACGCCGACCTCGCCGAGCTGAAGGCGCTGGCGGCGCACCCCAGGTGCGTCGCGATCGGCGAGACCGGACTCGACTACTACCGCGACGGCGCCCCGCGAGCCGACCAGGAGCGGGCGTTCCGGGCGCAGATCGAGCTGGCCCGTGAGAGCGGCAAGCCGCTCGTGATCCACACCCGGGATGCCGACGAGGACACCCTCCGGATCCTCGAGGCCGAGGCCGTCGGCGTCCGGGTGATCCTCCATTGCTTCTCGATGGCCGAGCGGATCGAGCAATGCCTGTCGCACCCCGACTGGTGGATCTCGTTCGCCGGCAACATGACCTATCCGAGTGCGTCGACGCTGCGCGACGCCGCGCTGCGGGTGCCGGCCGACAGGCTGCTGGTCGAGACCGACGCGCCGTTCCTCGCCCCCCAGCCCGTCCGCGGCAAGCCGAACCAGCCCGCCTACGTCGTGCACACCGCGAAGGCGCTGGCGGTCGAGCGGCGGGTCCCGTACGACGAGCTCGAGGCGGCGCTCGAGCGAAGCGCGGCCTCCGTGTTCGGATGGTGAGAACGCGCAGGTCACGCGAGCTCGGTCAGAACTTCCTCGTCGACCCCAACATCCTCGGGGTGATCGAGCGGCTCGCCGAGCTCGGTCCGGACGACGTGGTGCTCGAGATCGGCGGCGGCCACGGAGTCCTGTCGGTGCGGCTCGCGGCGGCCGCGGGCCACGTGCACGTGGTGGAGGTCGACCCCCGGCTCGAGCAATCGCTTCGCGAGGCGCTCGGCGCGTTCGCCAACGTCACGCTGCACATGGGCGACGCGGTCGAGCTCGACCTGGGTCAGCTCGAGCCGGCGCCGACGAAGGTTGTTGCGAACCTGCCGTACGCGGTCGCCGCGACGGTGATCCTGCGAACGATCGACGAGCTGCCGAGCGTCGAGAGCTGGGTCGTGATGGTCCAGCGCGAGGTGGGCGAGCGGCTCGCGGCCTCACCCGGGACGCCGGCCTACGGCGCTCCCTCGGTGCTGGCGCAGCTCGCCTGCGAGGTGAAGGTGCTGCGACCGGTCTCGCGCACGGTGTTCCGGCCGGTCCCGCATGTCGACTCGGTCCTGGTCGGGCTGAGGCGCTGCGGTCCGGGTCCCGATGCCGCCGTGCGTGAGCTCGTCCATGGCGCGTTCGCCCACCGACGCAAGGCGATGGCCGGGTCGCTGGCGCTGGCGTCGGCGGCACCCGACGGGATCCGCGAGCGTGCCCGGGTCGCGCTGGTGGAGCTGGGGCACCCCGCCGACGAGCGGGCCGAACGACTCTCGCCCGAGGAGTTCCGCGAGCTGGCGCGGAGGCTCGGGCGGTGAGGCTCCGCGCGCTCGCTCCGGCGAAGGTCAACCTGTGCCTGTTTCTCGGGGGGCAGCGTGCGGACGGACGGCACGAGCTCGTGACGCTGTTCGAGTCGGTGTCGCTGACGGATGAGCTCGTGCTCGAGACGGTCGGCGCCGGGCCCGACCAGGTCGTGTGCGAAGGGGTCGACGGGCCGAACCTCGTCGCCGCCGCGCTCGCCGGTCTGCGCGCGGCCGGCTGGGGCGCGCCGCCGGTGAGGATCAAGATCGAGAAGCGGGTGCCGGTCGCGGCGGGCATGGGTGGCGGATCGGCTGACGCCGCGGCCGCCCTGCGGCTGGCCCGCGAGCTCGAGCCGGTTGCCGCGGAGGCGGTCGCGGAGTTGGCCGCCGGCCTCGGCTCCGACGTCCCGAGCCAGCTCGAGCCGGGTCTCGTGCTCGGAACCGGAGCGGGCGAACGGGTGGAGCCGGTCGCGCCGGTCGCACAGCACGCGTTCGTCGTCGTGCCACTCCCGTTCCAGCTCTCGACCCCCGCCGTCTACGGCGAGGCCGATCGGCTCGGTTTGCCGCGCGACGAGCCGGCGCTCGAGTCTGCGCTGCGCGATTTGCGGAGGGTGCTCACGCCGGGTGCCCGGCTGCCGGAGGCGCTCGTCGTCAACGATCTACAGCCTGCGGCCATCTCCCTGCGGCCGGAGATCTCCGAGGCGCTTGACGCGGTCTCGGCGACCGGGGCGGACCACGCTTTCGTGAGCGGGTCCGGGCCGACCGTCGTCGGGCTCTACTGGGGCGAGGACGCCGCCCTGGATGCCGACGCCGCGGTCGAATCGCTGGGTGAGCGGTTCCCGGCCGCGACGAGCGCAGTCGCGGTGGAACCTGAGCTGGGCGCGCCCGAACTGGCCTGATTTCCGCTGTTTGCGGGGCCTCTCGAGCAGGCTGGCCCAGAACATCGCCTGCTTGCGGCACAATTTGGCCCGTGAGCAACACGACGATCACGTATCTCGTGGGCGCATGCCTGGGCGTCTTCGGCCTGGCCGCGTTCTGCACGCTCGTGCTCGCCCCCGCGATCACGGCGTATCGCCGGCCGATGGAGCGGGTCGCGGTCGTGATCCTGTCGGTGTACGTGCTCGCGGCGCTGGTGGGCGTCGGGATCGTGCTGGGTGCGCTTGTCGTACTCGAGTGGCCCCGTGTCTTCTAGGCCCGTTTGACCGAGGTGGCTGACAGCGTGCCCCAGGGCTCGGCGCCAGGCGCTCGTGGGCTCGATGCGTTCGGTGCGATCACCGACGCGGTCGAGGCAGGGGCCGGCCTGCCCGAGATCCTGCGGGCGGCCTCACGCGCGCTCGACGCGAGTCTGATCCTGATCGATCGCTCGGCGACCGTCCTGGCCGTCGCGGCGCGGTCGCCGGCCGACGAGCGCTCGCTGATGCGGGACGGCGACGACGTCACGACGATCGAGTTGAAGGTCGCCGATGCGTCCGTCGGGACGTTGCGGATGCGGGCGCGCGAGCACTCGCCGGACGCCGCGCTGCTGCGCCTGGTCAGCACGCTGATCGGCTCCGAGATGGAGCGCACGCGGGCTCCGGAGCGCGCCTCCGAGGAGGCGGCGACGAGCTTTCAGCGCGCCGTGCTCGCCGGGCAGATCGGCGACCGAGGAGACATGCTCGCGCGCGGAAGGGAGCTCGGGACCGACCTCGCCGCCGGCGGCACCGTGGTCGTGGTCAGAGCCCATCCGCGCAAGGCGACCGAGGATGACTGGCGCCGGCGGCTGCTGGCGCTGGCGCTGCGCGGCTCACGGTCGGTCGCTTCCGGGGCGATCGGCTCGCCCACCGGCGAGGACGCCGGTGAGATCGTGCTGCTCGTGCCCGATCCGGACGGGGACGCCGGCCGGCGCGTGTGCTCCTCGATCCTACGCGAGCTGGAGTCGGGGCTGCCGGGATTCGCGTTTGCGATCGGCCGCAGCCGGCACGCCGGTGATCCGCTCGAGCTGCGCCGCGCCAACGACGAGGCGCTGCTCGCCGTCAACGTCGTCGAGGGGGACCCCGAGCGCACCGAGCTGGCGTTCGCGGACACGGGCACCTACCAGCTGCTGCTGCCGTACATGAGCGACCCGGCCGAGCTGGGGCGGTTCTACGACGAGACCGTCCGTCCGCTCGTCTCCTACGACGAGCAGTACGAGACCGACCTGCTGGGGACGCTCTCCACGTTCCTCGAATGCGACGCGAACGTCAACGCGACGGCGGCGCGCTTGTTCACCCACCGCCACACGATCCGCTACCGGTTCGAGCGTGTCCGCGAGCTGACCGGCCTCGACGTGTCCTCGACCGACGGGCGGGAGAAGCTCTCGCTGGGGCTCAAGGCGATGCGGGTCCTGGGGCTCGCCGTTCCTCGGGGTCCGGCCACCGAGCCCGGAGCCGAGGGCGGACGGGTGCCGCGGTAGCGGACGCCGGCGGCCGCTGCTCGAGGGCCTCCTGGACGCGCGCGGCCGCCAGCTCACCGGCGATCCGCAGCGGCTCGGTCGTCCGCTGCGCCCGGGCGAGGACGAACGCGCCCTCGAGCGCCAGGAACATCTCGATCGCGAGCTCACGCGCTCGGTCGGCTTCTATGCCCGCGCGCACGAAACGCTTGGTGCCGGCGACGATCCAGCTCTCGAACGCCTCCGCGCAGGCGATGCGCATCGTCTCGCTGGTGCTCGAGACCTCCAGCGCGATCGTCGCGATCGGACACGCGTCGACGTAGTCGGTCTCAGCGAGGTGCTCGGCGGCGCCGTTGAAGAAGTCCCGCACGCCGGTGACGATGTCGGGCGCCGGGTCGAGGACCGCTGGAATCAGCTGCAGGTAGAAGGCCCCCGAGACCCGGATCGCCTCGGCTCCGAGCTCCTCCTTGCCGCCCGGGAAGAAGTGGTACACGGAGCCGAACGGAGCCTTCGCCGCGGTCACGATCTGCTTGACGCCGGTCGCCGAGTAGCCCTGCAGCCGGAACAGCTCGGCGCTCCGCTCGATGATCCGCTCCCTCGTGGTGGACATCCGC
>DATKFF010000492.1:0-2598 GCA_035511595.1 Solirubrobacteraceae bacterium
GACGAACACCTCGTAGAGCTTCGCGAGCATCGCCCCGACCGGCCGGACGACGTCGGCGTCGACGCGGGCCTCGAACGCGAGCCGCCGGCCGTGGAAGTCCTGGAAGCCGAGCAGCGGGTCGACGTGCAGGCGCGCGATCGCGTCGGGGTCCTCGTCGGCGACCTCTTCGATGTCCATTCCGCCCTTGGTCGACAGCATCAGCAGCGGCGCCTTGGCGGAGCGGTCGAACACGACCGACGCGTAGTACTCGGAGTCGATCTCGGACGCCGCCTCGATCCACAGCTCGTGGACGGTCAGCCCGCGGATGTCCATCCCGAGGATCGCCTCGGCGTACTCGCGCGCCTCGTCACGGTCCTTCGCGACCTTGATGCCACCGGCCTTGCCGCGCCCGCCGATCTGCACCTGGGCCTTGACCACACACGGATAGCCGATCTCGTCGGCGGCCGCGACCGCCTCGTCCACCGACGCGGCGTGGCGACCGTCGGGGACGGGCACGCCGTGGCGCGCGAACAGCTGCTTTCCCTGGTACTCGAGCAGATCCATCGGTGGCCCCGTCCACTTTATTCAATGAGCCCCGGAGGAGCTTCCCGACCCGGCGCTCAGCCGCCGCCCCGAATCATCTGCGGCCCTTCCATGGCATTATCACCGCGCCATGGCGATACCGAAGCAGATCTCGTTCGTCACGTTCGACGTCTACGGGACGCTGATCGACTGGGAGACGGGCGTCTACGAGGCGTTCAAGGCCGAGGCCGAGCGGGACGGATTCACGATCGAGCGTGACGAGCTGATCCCGTTGTTCTACGAGACCCAGCAGCAGATCATGGCGGGCTCATACGAGCTCTACGCGGAGGTGCTGCGCCGCACGGCCGTGCAGATCGCGAAGAAGCTCGGGTGGCCGCTGGAGCCCAGCCGCGCCGGCTTCCTGCCCGACTCGGTGAAGCGCTGGAAGCCCTTCAAGGAGACCAACCCGGCGCTCCAGAAGCTCGCCAAGAAGTACAAGCTCGGGCTGATCTCCAACATCGACGACAAGCTCCTGGGAGAGACGCGGCGGCACATCCCGCTCGACTTCGACCTGGTCGTGACCGCCCAGCAGGTCCGCTCCTACAAGCCCGACCCCGCGCACTTCACCGAGTGCGAGCGCCGGATCGGCGGCAAGAAGGGCTGGGTCCACGTCGCCGCCAGCTACTACTACGACATCGAGCCGTGCGTCAAGAAGAAGATCCCGGTGATCTGGGTCAACCGGCACAAGGAGCAGCTGGAGGCCAACCAGAAGAAGCCCGACGCAGAGGTTCCAACTCTGCGTGAGGCGGCCAAGCTGCTCGGCGTCAGCTAGCGCCGGAATCGTGCCCCGAGGCGTGACAGTCTGGCTCACCGGGCTGCCATCGGCGGGTAAGACCACGACGGAAGCGGTGCTCGCCCACGACCTTTCGGGGGTGCTTCGGCTCGACGCCCAGGCGAGCGCCGCGCAGCGCAGATAGGTGCGCGTCGTCGCGCTTCACCGCGACGTGATCGTGTTCGTCAGCCGCGTGTGGCAGACGAGCTGCACCGCCATCCGCGCGGGCGAGGAGGCGTTCGTGATCGACTCGCCGGTGTATCCCGACGAGCTCGAGGCGCTCCCCGCCGTGCTCGAGCAGGCATCGTTTCCGGTCGCCGGGCTGCTGGCGACCCACGGCGACTGGGACCACCTGCTCGGGCGGCTGGCGTTCCCGTCCGCCTCGCTCGGCGCCGCCGAGAGCACCGCGGCGCGGCTGCGCGACGAGCCCGGCGGGGCGGCGCGCGAGCTGCGCCGGTTCGACGGGCAGCACTACGTCGAGCGGCGCGCGTCGCTCCAGCTCGGCGCCGTCCAGGCGCTGCCGGTCCCGGGACGCCTGGAGCTCGGGACCGAGCACCAGCTCGAGCTTCACGCCGCCGATGGCCACACCGCCGACGGGATGGCGATCGCAGTCCCCTGGGCGGGCGTACTCGTGTGCGGGGACTACCTCTCACCGGTCGAGATCCCGATGATCTCCGCCGGTGGATCGCTCGCGGCGTACACGGCGACGCTCGCGCGCCTACGCGCGCCGGTCGCGACGGCGGAGACGGTGATCGCCGGGCACGGCGGCCCGGTTGCGCGTGACCAAGCGCTGGCCCTGCTCGACGAGGACGCGGCGTATTTGGAGGCGCTCACGCGCGAGGGGATCGACGCGCCGCTGCCGCCGAGCCGCCACGGCGCGCGCCAGCGTGAGATCCACGCCGCCAACGCGGACCGGATCCGCGGCGCTACGAAGCCGCGTCGCTGATCACGGCGAGCGTATCGCCGGTCGCGACCGAGCTGCCGACGGAGATCGGCAGCTCCGAGACCGTGCCCGCCTTGTGGGCGGTGATCTCGTTCTCCATCTTCATCGCCTCGATCACGGCGACGAGCGCGCCCTCCTCGACGCTCGCGCCCTGCTCGACCGCGACCTTCAGGATCGTGCCCTGCAGCGGCGAGGCGAGCGTGTCGCCGCCCCCGCCTCCGGCGCCGGAGGCGCGCTCACGCCGCGGCGGCTTGCGGGCGGCGACGGCCCCGGCGGGGGCTGAGCCGTTGACCGCGGCGCCGGCCAGCGGCGGCCCGATCAC
>DATKFF010000493.1:0-9319 GCA_035511595.1 Solirubrobacteraceae bacterium
CGACCTGGTCGACCAGGCTGCAGCCCGGCTGCGTCTGAGGAGCTACGGCACCGAGACCGGCCGTGTGTTGGCCGAGCTCGACCGGCTGCGCGCCGAGAAGCAGGCGGCGGTCGACGCCGAGGCCTACGAGGACGCCGGCGAAATCAAGCAAAGGATCGAGCAGCTCGAGCTGAAGCTGGCCGACCACGTCGACGAGGGTGAGACCCTCGTCGGCGAGCAGGAGATCGCGGACGTAGTGGCGGCTCGCACCGGAATTCCGGTGGGCCAGCTGGTCGCGAGCGAGCTCCAGCGGCTGGGATCGCTCGAGGAGGACCTGCACCTGCGGGTGGTCGGCCAGGACGCCGCAGTTCAAGCTGTCGCCGAGACCGTGCGGCATGCCCGCGCGGGTCTCGCCGAGCCGGATCGGCCCCTCGGGAGCTTCCTCTTCATGGGCCCGACCGGCGTCGGCAAGACCGAGCTCGTGAAGGCGCTCGCTGAACGGCTGTTCGCGACCGAGAAGGCGCTCGTGCGGATCGACATGTCCGAGTACCGGGAGCCCCACACGGTCGCCCGGCTGATCGGCTCGCCGCCTGGCTACGTCGGCTACGGCGATGGCGGCCAGCTCACCGAGCCCGTGCGGCGCAGGCCTTACTCGGTGATCCTGCTCGACGAGATCGAGAAGGCTCACCCCGAGGTCTGGAACGTGCTGCTCCAGGTGCTCGATGACGGTCGGCTGACCGACGGCGAGGGACGGACTGTCGACTTCACCAACACGGTGGTCGTGATGACCTCGAACCTCGGCGCGGGGCAGGCGAAGCGCTCGATCGGGTTCACCGGCGGCGCGGCCGCGCCGGCCGACGAGCGGATGCTCGCGGCGGCCAAGAGCGCGTTCCTGCCGGAGTTCCTGAACCGGATCGACGAGGTCGTCGTGTTCGAGCCCCTGACCGAGAACCAGGTGCAGCAGATCGGACAGCTGCTGTGCGCCAGGATCGCCGAGCGGCTGCGCGAGCAGCACGGCGTCCAGCTCGAGGTCGACGCCGGGCTCGTGGCCCGGCTGGCACGCGAGGGCTTCGACCCGGAGTTCGGCGCGAGGCCGCTGAAGCGGCATCTGCGGCGGACGCTCGAGAAGGAGCTGACGCGCGCGATCCTCGACGGACGGATCGGCGAAGGTAGCCGGGTTCGCGCCGCCGATGGCGACGAGCACGAGATCGTGCTCGAGCTCGCCGAACCGGCGATCGTCTAAGCGTCAAACGTTGCTGAGGCGTCCGCGGCATGCGGGCGCCTCAGCGGCGCAGTCTGCGACGATTCTCCGAGGCGGTATGAACTACCCGAAGGAGGCTCGAGATGGCCGAGTTCCCGGCGCCGAAGGACGGGATCGCGCTGACGCATTTCATCGTCTCCACAGACGTCGAGCGGTCGCGTCGGTTCTACATCGAGGTGCTCGGGGGCGAACTGGTCCGTGAAGGCGAGCCGTCGATCGTTCAGCTCGCGAACGGCTGGGTGATCATCAACGTCGGCGGTGGCCCCACCGACGATAAGCCGACGGTCACCCTTGAGGCGCCGCGCGACCCGAATCTCGTGAGCAGCTTCCTCAACATCCGCGTGGCGGATATCGAGAAGATCTACGAGGATTGGAGCGCGCGCGGTGCGGTATTTCTCACGGCGCCGAAGGACCACGGGCGTGAGATCCGCTGCTATCTCCGCGACCCCGACGGGCACCTGATCGAGGTCGGTCAGGCCACCGGAATCCTCGAAAGCCAACCCGGGGTGTAAAAACCGCCCGGCCCTCGCGTCCATGCACCCACCAAACGACACCACATCCGCGAGCGATCGGTGGCCGTCGGTCGACTACGCCGAGTGGAGCGCCACGTGCGACACGGTGCACGCCCACAGCCAGGTACTCGGCAAGCTGGCCGTGGCGCTCGCCCCCCCGGAGCCGCAGTTGCAGCATGCTGCCCTGCGGCTGACCGCACGTGGCCTGGAAACGCTGCCGCTCCCGGCGCCTGACCGCTCGGGTGCGTTTGTCGCCGGACTCGATCTGCATGCGCATGAGGCGTTCCTGGAGCACAGCGACGGCCGCGTCCGCCGCGTCTCGCTGACGCCGGACCGGCCAGTTGGCGAGGTGACGCGGGAGATCCTCAGCAACGCGCGTGCGCTGGGCGGTCCGGTGGAGATCAACCCGACGCCGCAGGAGGTGTGGTGGACGGTCCCGCTCGACGAAGACGAGGACCACCACACCTATGACGCCGAGGCGGTGGGTTCCTACTTTTCGGCCGCCACCCAAGCGTCTCTCGTACTGGCCGCGTTTCGCGCCCCATACCGAGCGCGCGAGACGCCTGTCAACACCTGGTGGGGCTCATTCGATCTCGCCGTGAACCTGTTCTCCGGATTACCGGCCGAGCCGCCATCTGATGACTTCATCATGCGTAACGCGATGGACGTCCAAGAGATCGCCGTGGGCTGGTGGCCCGGCAATCCGCGCTACCCCAGGGCCGCCTTCTACGCCTTCGCGCACCCAGCCCCCGTGGAATTCGCCAACGCCCGGCTCAGCCCGCCCGCTGCGCGCTGGGACGACGGCCTCGGCGAGTACATCCTCGACTGGGCCGCCATCCGCTCCACGCCCGATCCGCACGCGACTGCACTGCAGTTCGCTCGTTCGGCGCTTCGCCACGCGTGCACCGTTTGCCAATGGGCCCCGCCGCTCCTCGCCAGCGCGGAAGGGATACCGCCACCGATCCGATGAACTGGGTGGTGGGCCCTTGGCCCTAGCCTGTCGAACATGTCTCGCGCGATCGAGGATCGCAACCGGAGGATGCTGCGAGCCCGCGACACGATGGACCGGGCCTTCGCGCAGCCCCTGGACGTCCCTGCGTTGGCGCGCGTGGCTCACGTGTCGCCGGCGCACTTCAGCCGTCAGTTCCGGGCCACGTTCGGCGAGACCCCGCACCGCTACCTCCAGCGCCGACGCGTCGAGCGGGCGATGGAGCTGTTGCGGGAGACCGATCATCCCGTGACGGAAGTCTGCTTCGAGGTCGGTTTCGGGAGCCTCGGCACGTTCAGCCGTACCTTCCGGCAGGTCATCGGAGAGCCGCCCTCGAGCTACCGGGCGCGCTTCGCCGGGGACGGAGCGCGGCTGCGCGTACCGGCGTGCTGGGCGATGGCGTGGCTGCGCCCGGCGGGCTGAAAGAGCAGGTTCGGAGAAGCGCTTCCCGGCGCCGCGATCTAGCGTTCCCAGCATGCTCAACAGAATCACTCACACCTTCATTCACGTCCTCGACCAGGACGAGGCGCTGGACTTCTACGTCGGCAAGCTGGGGATGGTCGTCGACACCGATGCCGACCTCGGGACGATGCGCTGGCTCACCGTCAGACTGCCGGAGCAGCCCGATGTCAGGCTCGCCCTGATGCGCCCGGGCCCACCCGTTTATGACGACTCCACGGCCGAGCAGATCCGCGAGCTGGTGGCCAAGGGCGCCGCCGGCGGCGGCCTGATCTTTGAAACGGACGACTGCCGGGCCACCTATGAGGCGCTCCGGGCCGCCGGGGTCGAGTTCACACAGGAGCCGACCGAGCGGTTCTACGGGACCGACTGCGCGCTGCGCGATCCGTTCGGCAACCCGATCCGCTTCACACAACCTCCGGACGGCCCGATCGTGGTGCCGTCAGCCGAGGCGTTCGAGGCGCAGAGATAGCTGCGGCCCGCCGCGGCTCTGGGCGTTCGTAAGTGGAGCCAGCCGGGATCGAACCGGCGACCTCCTGCTTGCAAAGCAGGCGCTCTCCCAACTGAGCTATGGCCCCTGGCGGGGACCGAGTCTAACGGCGCCAGAAGGCGCTGGATCGACCCTCAGCCGTCGAAATCGAAGTCCCGGGGAGGCCGCTGCTCGAACCACAGACGGTCGTGATCCGGGGTGTCCTGGAGGAACTCCGGCGTCTCCTCGAGTACGTCCTCCCCATCGGGGTTCTTTCGCTGTTCCGCCTCGATGTCGTATTCGGCCGTCTCCTGATCGAGATGCTCGTCCTCGGCCGGGGCTGGCACCGGCGGCGCCGCTTCGCTCGGGCGCGGCGTCGCGGCAGCGGGGGGCGGCGGCTCGACGGGGAAGGGGTCCTCCGCGGGCGACTCGTATGCCGGGGCTGGTGCCGGAGGCTCCTGGAGATCGAGCGGCTCGTGGGAGTCCCACTCCTGGGCGATCTCATGGTGCCTTGGAGGCTCGCGCTCGAACTCCTGCTCGGGGTCGTGGTCGAACACCGACTCCTCGTTGGCGGCGTCAGTCCACTCGTGCTCGGTCTCCTCGTCGTCCGGGTACGCGACGCTGCTCGCGGTCTCGGGCTGCTCCGTCGGCAGATCCGCCGGCTCGTGCTGGGCCCGGCGCACGGGACCCAGCGCCTCACGCTCGAGGCGCTCGACCTCGGTCGGGTCGGCACCCCTCCGGCGCTTCAGGTCGAGGTGCTCTTTGATTGCGTCGTCGAGTAAACCCATGCCCTACAGGCTACTCGCCGCCGACCACGTTCGCGGCCTCGACGGGCGCCCTGACGGTGCGGTTTTTGCCCTGTCGCTTTGCTTCGTAGAGCGCTGCGTCAGCATCGGCGATCAGCCCGTCCTTGGAGCCTTCGGTGGAAGCTGCAACCCCGACGCTGGCCGTGATTCGAAGCGTTCCCTGCTGATCGACGCGCGGGACGCGGAGGTCCTCAATCGCGGTCCGAATACGCTCGGCGATCGCGTATGCGCCCTCGAGACCGGTGTGCGGCAGGATCACGGCCATCTCCTCTCCACCGTATCGAGCCGGGTAGTCGACCTCACGCGAGCTGTCCGCCACCACACGCGCGACTCCCTTGAGGACGACATCGCCCTGCTGGTGGCCGTAAGTGTCGTTGACGGACTTGAAGTCGTCGATGTCGAGCATGATCAGGCCGACCGAGTGGTGATACCGGCGGACCTGCTCGGCCTCCGCGCCGAGTAGGTCCTGGAAGCGGCCGTGATTGGCCAGCCCGGTCAGCTCGTCGGTCACGGCCTGGCGGCTGACCTGGACGTGAAGATCGACGTTCTCGAGCGCGAGCGCCGCCTGTGCGCCAAGCGACCGGAGGACCTCTCGGTCGTCCTCGGTGAACGACCGACCGACCGCCGCGACTGTGATCAGGCCGTGGATTCGGCCGCCTGCCTCGAGGGGCCGAAGCGGCATCGAGATCGCACTCTGACCATCGACCGCGCCTTCGCTCAGATCGCCGCTCTCGAGCGCTGCCCGCTCCGCCTGGTAGATCGCCGCGTCGACCTCCGCCAGCGAGCCTTCACGGATGGCCTCGGCCAGGGCGCCATCGGCGGGATCCCTGATGCTGACGCGTCCGGCGCTCGCCTGGGCCGCATCGACCGCCGTCTTCAGGGCCAGCTCGAGCAGCGCGGGGCGGTCGAGGTTGGACGCGAACGTCTGACCGATCCGGCGAATCGCCTCCCTGAGCCGAGCTCGCTCCTGTGACAGCTCGTCGAGTCGGTTGGCGAGCTGCGACGACATGCTGTTGAACTCCTCGCCGAGTGCGGCGAACTCGTCGTGCCCCGCGACCTGGATCGGCGAGGAGAAGTCTCCGCTGCCGAGGCGTCGGGCGGCCTGAAGGAAGCGGCTGATCTGACCCTGAAGGCCTTTCGAGGCTAGAACCGAGAACGAGAAGGCGAGCAGGAGGAAAGCCACGATGAACACGATCGCGAGCACCCTGCTCCCGGTGACCGACCCTGCGCTTGCCGAGATGCTGGAGAGCACGGTCACGGTCAAGCGGGTGCCGCCGAACCCGAGCAGGGTCTGACTCTCGGCCCGATAGCCGGCCCCGTGGATCGAGACGCTCCCAGCGGTCGGCGGTGATCGGTCGGCGGCGGCGACTCCGGTCGCTGCCAACGTCTGCGGTCCCACGCGCACGACGACCGCGACGCCCGGCACGGTTAGCTCGCGCGCGTACTGACCGGCGGTGAGCTCAGAGACGGTCACCGTCGTCTGCCGCCCGGCGATCGTCGCCGACCCCGGAGCGATCGCGGTCGGGTCGCCAACGTCGACGAGCGTGGTGGAGCCACTGGTTAGCGTGACGCGAGCGAGACCGGCCTGTGAGGCCAAGCTCGCAACGCGCGCTCGAAGCGCCGCTGGCATGAGCGTCCCCCCCGCGAGCTGGGCGCTCAGGTCACGCGCGATCGTCTGAGCATCGCCGCTGGCGACGTCACTTTCGGTCTGATAGATCCGTACGGCAGCGCTCAGGACCCCGTTGGCGCGAGCGTCAGCCTTGCCCTGCTCGCAGTCGCTGATCAGGCGCAGCACGAGGAACCCGACAGCGATCATCGGCACGACCACAATCAGGACGAAGAAGGTGGTGAGACGCGTGCGAAAGCTCATGCGAATCCCGGACCTGGTGAGCCTATCGGCCGATTCTTTGGAAACCCGAAGGTTCAGGCCGAGCCGTGCAGGCCCTCGGGGCTAGAATCCGCCGTCACCGCGCGGTATCGACCGCCGCTCGGGGCTATAGCTCAGTTGGGAGAGCGCCTGGATCGCACCCAGGAGGTCGGGGGTTCGAGTCCCCCTAGCTCCACTTCTGTGATGAGTCGGGACATGGGTCTCAGATGAGTCGCGTGATAGGTCTCAGTTCGGGGAGCTCGGCCAGCGGCCGGGCTCTTTTTGTTGGTTGCGCCAGTAGGTCTTGGCGGCATCTTGGTGAGAGCAGTTCGCCGGTGTCGAGTTCGATCACGTCCGACTCATGAGAGACGGATCACCTGGGACATATGTCGTGAACCCAGGCACCCCTCTTCTCCGCTTGAGCGTGCTCGATTTTCCTCAATATAGGAGGAAAATCCATCACGCTCGCGCGCGCGAAACGAGCTGAGTAGCTTGTCGGCGCGCGCCAGCGACGGCGTAAGCACGAACGTCAGCGCCACCACACCGGCGACGGCCACCAGCCAGAGCGGCCATCCGCGCGAGATAGGAGGCCCTTCCGCTATCGGATTGTCATCTTGCCGGACGGCGCCGCGACCAGGTTTCGCCGACAGGGCTGGTTGAGGAGCGTGTCGCAGCCGGGAAGCGGCGCCTGGGCGCGCCCGCCGGGTAGGTATCCGAGGACGATCGCGGAGAAGAACCGGGCCTGGTCCGGCTCGTCGCCACCGACGCCGAGACGCTCGGCCCGGCGGCCGCCGAACGCCAACGCGCGATTAGGACTCGGCTCGCAGAGGGGCTGGTCACCCTGCGCGACTTCCTGCGCAGCGAGGACCCAAAGCTCGCGCCGATCAGCCATCTACGCGCGCTCGCGATTGTCGGGGCGGTCACCGAGGTGCTTCAGGACGCCGTCTACACCTCCGGAATCGACACGCTACCCACGCTGCAACCGGAGCTCGTCGCGATCGTCCTCGCACTCCTGGAAGCACAACCGGCCTGACGCTTCGCGAAGCGGATCGCGGCCTTACACGTCGCGATCCTGTTCCGGAATTTGCGGCGCTCAGCCGAGCACCGGCAAGAGCAGGCTCGTACCGTCCCGCCCGCCCAGCATGACCGTATTAATCGCGGGCGGCAGCGGCGTGAACACAGGCGTCGTTGGGTTGTTGGCGTCAAGGAACACGGTTCCCGGGACCGAGTTCGGGACGTTGCCGGACGTGATCCGGATCTGCAGCTTGTCGCCGGGCACGAATGTGTATGCGGTCGGCTGGAGCGCGATCTGGTAGTCGTAGAACTGGTGCGGCGTCACCGGGCTGGGGTTGACGAGGGGGTGCCGCGGTTCGGTCGGCTTGCTGCCTGGCGCCAGCGCGCGCAGCGAGGCCCGCAGCTGGCCCTCGGCCACAATGCTCTCGGTGCCGTCCGGCGCCACGTCCGAGATCTTCACGAACCAGTCCGTGTTCGTCGCGCTCGACGCAGCCACGAGGTGGAGCGCGACAGGACCGGCGATCGTGAGCGGCTTGGTCATCGCCGGGGTCCGCCACGTCAGCCCCTGGCCGTCCTCGAGCCGCTGGTCGGTTGGGACATAGGGTGAGATGGCGACTGTGCCTTGCCCATCAAGGGCCATCGAGTAGCCGGCCGCCGGGTTGGCCGGATAGCTGGCGCTCGAGCGGGCCGGGCGCTGGTCGGTGATCGTGCCCGTGCTGGCGATCGAGGCAGCCCCGAGGTACTCGCGCCTGGTCGTGGCCTGCGACAGCGGCCAGCTGCCGGACTCCACGTACCTGTCGGCCTGCTGGTCGTAGACACGGACGCGCGGGAGGTCGGGGACGTTCATGCCCATCAGGTACTTCTGGTCGAACTGGAGCTCCTGGGCCTCGGTGTTGTCCACGTCGGGCGGATTGAGCGTCGGCGCCTCGGCGCCACCGCAGCCCTTGTGTGTGCAGGGCCCGATGTTGAGGTAGGTCGGTGCGCCGCGGCGCACGAGGGCCTCGAACATTCGGGCGTCGCCGGAGACGAAGAACCCGTCGCGCCAGCCGTCGGTGATGAATGCCGGCACCGTGATCCGGTCGGCGAGCGTGATCGGGTTCCGGAGCTGGTAGAAGGCGTCGTCGAACGGGTTCTCCAGATAATCGAGCGCGACCGGCGCGCTGGTCGCCTGGTCAGCCTTCGCGGTCACCGTGCCCTGAAGCATGCTCGGGTCGGTGTTCGGCGTCAGCAGGCCCGGTGCGCCCTGCACGGCGATGTACTGCCCGTCGAACGATGCCGAGACGATCCCGCCCGGCGCGTACGCGTCGTCATAGATGTCGGCGAGCGACTCGTCCGGCGCGATCGCCGCCAGGTGCGGCGGATCGAGCTCGGCCGTCTTGAGCTGGGTGATCCCGATGTACGAACCGCCGTCCATCCCCACCTTGCCCGTCGACCAAGGCTGGGTGCCGAGCCACTCGACGAGGTCGTACCCGTCCTTCGCCTCGCGTGGGGAGAAATAGTTGCCGTTCAGGTTCCCCTGGCTGCCGCCGGTGCCGCGGACGTCAGCGATGGCGAACACGAATCCACGCGTCGCGAAGTCCGCCGGGTTGCTGCAGCCGCAGACGCCGTCGCGGCCGTATGGGGTCATCGCCAGCACGACGGGGAACTTCCCCGGTGCCGGCGTGGACCCGTCCTTGGACGGGAAGGTGATCGTGACGCCGAGCTGGACGCCATCGTCCATCATCACGAACTGCTGCTTCGAGACGCTGCTCGGGTACGTCTGGGGTGGCAGCGAGCTCGGAACCGGAATGTCAGCGCTCGCGCTGCCAACCGCAGCAAGCATCACCAACATCGTCAGACTGGGCGCCCGCAGCGCCAACGACCATCCCTGCATCTCCCACCCTCCCACGAGTGAACGAAGTCGTTCATTCGAGGATACGGCTTTGCAGCCACCCACGCTGCGGGTTCGACCTCAACGCCTCAGC
>DATKFF010000494.1:0-2355 GCA_035511595.1 Solirubrobacteraceae bacterium
GTGACCGCGAGCGCGACCGGAGCCGGGGGCGCCGTGACTACCACCGGCTCCTGCGTGACCACGGTCTCCTGGACGACCACCGGAGTGGTGGTGACGGTGCTCTGCGTCGAGCCGGAGCTGACCGGCTGTGTCGTCGGCTGCGGGGAGACCATGCTCTGGGAGTTGGGGCTGCTCGATGACGCTGACGTGCTCGAGGTTGGCGCGGTCGGGTCCGGGGAGCTTTGCGCGCTCGGCTGCGAGGCGGGAGCATTCGTGGAGTTCGTGTCAGCCGGAGGCGTCGCGCCCTGCGTCGAGGCGGGCGCCGATGTCGAGGTGAGGTCGCGCGGCGCCAGCTTGCGTACCCACGCGGCCGGACTTGCGCTCGCCGCAGCCACGACGGGCGCCGGCTGCGCGGCCGGACTTGCACTCGGCGGGGCGACGACGGGCGCTGGCTGCGCGACCGTCGGCATGGGCGGCGGCGCGGGCGCGGGGTTGGCGACCACCGGTGTCGAGGCGACCGCCTGCGCCAGACCGCTGGCCGCCGGAGAAGACGGCGCGGCTGTGGGATGGCTCTTCTGCGGGGCGGCCGACAGCGAGTACGTGTTGGTCACCACGGGGATCGTGTGGCGAACGACCGGTCGCCTCGTGGTGATGACCCGTACGACCCGGCGGCTGGTCACGCGCGTGCCGGGGTACCCGCTGACGGGCGATGCCGCGGAGGTCGGCGAGGCAGCGGTCGTACTCCCGACGGGCGTCGAGGCGCGCCCTGAAAGCCTCGGCACGGCAACCCGCGGGAACTGGGCCACGGGTAGAGAGAGGGTGGGAACCGACACCAGTGGCGCGGTCGGGGACAGCCCAGTCTCGATTGCCCGTAGCGGGACCACCGTGTACGGGAGCGCCATCGCCAGCAGCCCGAGGATCGCGAACCAGATGCGCTGTCGACGCGTGCCGAGGGTGTGGAGGCCGAATCCACCAACCGCCCCCGAGCGATGCGCGACCGCGTATGAAGGCACGAGGGCCCTACGCATCTGTGGTTGTTCCAAGCAACTGATTACCCCCGTTCGCCTGGAACCACCACCGGTGGTCGCCCCCAAGCGAGAATCAATTTCGGCGAGCTACAGCCAAGCCCTATCGTTACCCACTGCGTCGGCGTCCACCCGAGCGGCAGGGAAGATAGCACGGGGTACCCACCGGATTTCGGTTTCCGCCCCGAGCGGACACATGTCCTACCCGGTCCTGTCGGCACCACCCGGACAAACGTTTAGTGGCCCCCCGGGATGACGTCAGTAACCTGACAGACCGAGGCCAACCCTAAAGCTGAGCTTGAACTGGAGCCGGCGGGTCGCCGGTCAGTCCGAAGCCGAGGCGGCCTTGGCCTCGGGCTTGGCGGCTGGCTTGGACTCGGTCTTCGAGTCGGAGCTCTTCTCTGAGCTCTTGCCGCCTTCGTTCTTGGTGGCCTCCGCCTTCTCACGCGAACGCTTGCGAGTGCCGTAGTCGGTGTTGTAGAAGCCCGAGCCCTTGAAGTGCACGGCCACCGGGTGAAACACGCGCTGGACGGGTGCGTCGCAGGTCTCGCAGGACTCGAGCGGATCGTCGCTCATGCGCTGCATCGTCTCGAACGTGTGCCCCCGTTCGCACCTGTACTCATAGATCGGCATCGCTTCAGGAAGTATAGCTGCGAGGGGTTGGCACTCCCGGCCTCAGAGTGCCAAGCGATTGTCCCGCGGATAGCATCCGCGAAGTGCCCGAAGACGTCGTGACGATGGACAAGATCGTGTCGCTCAGCAAGCGACGCGGGTTCGTGCTGCCGAGCAGCGAGATCTACGGCGGGCTCGGCTCGAGCTACGACTACGCCCACTACGGGGTGCTGCTGAAGAACAACGTCAAGGCGCAGTGGTGGCGGTCGATGCTCCAGCAGCGCGACGACGTCGTCGCGCTCGACTCGGCGATCATCCAGCACCCCCGGACCTGGGAGGCGAGCGGGCACCTGGCCGGGTTCACCGACCCGATGGTCGACTGCCGCACGTGCAAGCTCCGCTTCCGGGCCGACAAGCTCGACGAGGCCCACTGCGGGCGCAAGCCCTCCAAGCACCCGGGTGAGACGCCCGACTGCGATCTGACCGAGGCGCGCGACTTCAACCTGATGTTCCAGACGACGATCGGACCTGTGCAGGAGGAGGGCTCGACCGTCTACCTGCGGCCCGAGACCGCGCAGGGGATCTTCCTCAACTTCAAGAGCTACCTGCAGTTTTCACGCAAAAAGCCGCCGTTCGGAATCGCGCAGATCGGCAAGAGCTTTCGCAACGAGATCACGACCGGGAACTTCATCTTCCGGACGCGTGAGTTCGAGCAGATGGAGATGGAGTTCTTCGTGCC
>DATKFF010000495.1:0-3484 GCA_035511595.1 Solirubrobacteraceae bacterium
TCACCAACCGACCGCCCGTGACCGCCGAGGAGGAGACCAGGCGAGTCGTCCCGCTGATCGCGCACGTCGCCGGTGAGCTCGGCGCGCTCGTCTCGGTTGATACCTACAAGCCGTCGGTCGCGCGGGCGGCGATCGCCGCCGGCGCGTCGATCGTCAACGACGTCAGCGGCCTGCGCGACCCCGAGCTGGCCGACGTGTGTGCGGAGACGGGCGCCGCGCTCGTGCTGATGCACACGCGCGCGGCGCCGAAGGAGAAGCTGCTGGACCCGACCTTCGACGGGCGCATCGGGGACGACATCGAGGCGTTCCTGACCGAGCGGATCACCGCCGCCGTTCACCGCGGGATGGCGTTCGAGCAGCTGATGCTCGACCCTGGACCGGACTTCGGCAAGACGCCGGCGCAGACCGTCGAGGCGCTGTGGGCGCTGACGCGCCTGCACGCGCTCGGCCGGCCGCTGCTGCTGGCCGTCTCACGCAAGGACTTCGTCGGCGCGATCACCGGTCGTCCCCCGCGCGAGCGGCTGGCGGGCACGCTCGCGGCGGTTGGGTACGGGATCGACGCGGGGGCGCACGTGCTGCGGGTCCACGACGTCGCCGCGACCGCCGATTACCTCGCGGTCCGGGCGGCGCTCGACGCCGATGCTGAGATCGACCCATCGCTCCGGCTCGCCGAGGCGCTGCGCCGCGAGCAGGGCTCGTAGACTGGCGGCCGCGTGACGAGCGGGGCCAACTGGAGCGCTGCATTCGGCGAGGCCGCGGTTTCGGCGATGCAGGTCTACGACGAGGTGATGGTGCCGCGGCTGTTCGCGCCGTGGGCCGAGCTGCTCGTGGACCGGCTCGAGATTCAACCGGGCGAAGCGGTGCTCGACGTGGCCTGCGGTCCCGGTTCCGTGACGCGCATCGCGGCGGCGCGGAGCGGCGCCGGCGGGCGGGTCATCGGATGCGACCTGAGCGCCGCGATGCTCGCCGTCGCGGGCTCGAAGCCGGCCCCCGAAGGCGCGGCCCCGATCGAGTACCGCGAGGCGGCGGCCGAGCGGCTCCCGGTGGGTGACGCCGAGTTCGACGTCGCGACCTGCCAGCAGGGACTGCAGTTCTTCCCCGATCGCCCGGCGGCGCTCGCGGAGATGCACCGGGCGCTAAGGCCGGGCGGCCGGCTTGGGGTCGCCGTCTGGGCTGAGATCCCGCTCTGCCCGCCGTTCGCGGCGATCGGAGACGCGCTCGAGGAGGTCGCGGGCGCCGAGCTCGCCGACCGCTACCGCGGCGGTCCGTGGGGGTTCCCCGACGGGGCGCGACTCGAGGCGCTGGTGCGAGAGGCCGGCTTCGAGGACGTCCGGGTTTCCCGAGAGGTCTTGCCGCTGAGCTTCGAAGGCGGGGGCGCGCAGCTGTTCGCGACGCTTGCGGCGACGCCGCTCGCCGCCGAGATCGGTCGCTTCCCGGAGGATCAGAAGCGGGGACTGTCCGACGCCATCGCACGGCGGCTCGGCGGCGGCGCGATCGAGTCGCATGCCGAGTCCAACGTGGCGCTCGCGCGTCAGCCTACGGACCATGTGTGAATAGACCGGGGCGCCGGACATAGAATCCTTGCGCCAACCAGAGACAGGGTGCTCCATGCAGAAGGCCGCGCCCCCGAGTCCAACGTCGTCCCGGTCGTCGAACATCTTCCAGGTGGCGATGGAGGCCGGGGTCTCGATCACCACGGTCTCCCATGTGTTCTCCGGTAAGCGGCAGGTCAGCGAGGAGACCCGCCGGAGGGTTTTGGCGGTCGCCGAGCTGCTCGATTACAAGCCGCGAGCCAGCGCCCGAGCGCTCGCGACTGGTCGCTCGATGACGATCGCGGTGCAGCACTGGTTGAGCGGCCCCGAGTACGCGCTGAGCCCGTTTTTCGGGGCGATGCTCACCTCCATGAGCGAAGCCGCGATCGGCGCCGGCTACTCATTCATCTTCGTTCCGGCGGACCCGTCACCGGACGTGTTCGTGACCCCGCTGATCGGGGAGCGGCGTATCGACGGGGCGATTCTGATCGATCCGGTCCCCGGCGACGTGTTCGTGGACGCGGTGATCGAGCACAAGCTCCCGACCGTGTCGATGGGGCGCGTCGAGGGCCATCCGGAGAAGCTGACGGTCGATCACGACCACGCGCGCGCGCTGGCGGGAGTCTTGGAGCATCTCGGTTCCCAGGGCTACGAGCGCCCCGCGATGCTCTCGCTGGTCGCCGAAACGTCCTACGTGGCGGATATGGGCGCCGCGTTCGAGCGGCTGACAGCGGCGGGGTCACCGCTGCTCGCGGCGGCCGAATTCTCGGAGCGAAGCGGGTACGAGCTGGGGCTTGAGCTGCTCGAGGCGCCCGATCGGCCGGACGCGATCTTCTGCGTCAACGACGTCCTCGCCGTCGGGGTCGCGCGCGCCGCGTCGGAGCGGGGCCTGATCGTGCCGGATGAGCTGGGGATCGTCGGCGTCGGGGATAGCCCGTTCGCAAGGGACGCTCCGGTGCCGCTGACGTCCGTCCGGCTCTTCCCGGAACGAGCCGGGAGGCTTCTGCTGGAACTGCTCGAGGCGGTGCTGGCCGGTGGGGAACACGAGCCGGACTCCCCTGACCCGATTCCGACCGAGCTGGTCGTGCGCGCCTCGACCGTCAGGCGATAGCGCCGAGAATCCGTGACCTATTCGATCGTCGCGCGGGACCCCGCCACCGGCGAGCTCGGTGTCGCGGTGCAGTCGCACTGGTTCTCGGTCGGGCCGCTCGTGCCGTGGGCGATGCCGGGGGTGGGCGCGATCGCCACTCAGGCCAACATCGAGGTCCGCTATGGGCCGCAGGGCCTGCAGCTGCTGAAGCAGGGGCTCGACGCGCGCACCGCGCTCGAGCAACTGATCGGCGCCGATCAGGGCGCGGCCGGGCGTCAGGTGGCGATCGTCGACGCGGCCGGCGGTGTGGCCGCATACACGGGCAGCGAGTGCATGCCCGAGGCGGGTGACGTGACCGGCGCTGGCGTCTCATGCCAGGCGAACATCATGGCCTCGACCCGGGTCTGGCCGGCGATGCTCGCGGCCTTCGAGGCGTTGCGCGGGTCGCTGGCCGCGCGCATGCTGTCGGCGCTCGAGGCCGCCGAGCGAGAGGGGGGAGACCTCCGCGGTCGCCAGTCGGCCGCCCTGCTCGTGGTCCCTGGGGAAGGCGAGGAATGGCAGGCGACGGTCTCGCTGCGCGTCGAGGATCACCCCGAGCCGTTGATCGAGCTGCGAAGGCTGCTCGCGCTGCACGACGCGTACGTCCTGGCGGGCGAGGGCGACGCCCTCGTGAACGAGGGACGCCACGACGAGGCCGCGCTTCTCTACGAACAAGCGAGCACGAAGGCGCCCGGAAACCACGAGCTGCTGTTCTGGGCGGGCCTCGGCGCCGCGCAGGGAGGTGATCTCGACACGGCGGTCGCTCGGGTCAAGGAGGCGATCGCCCTACAACCGGCTTGGAAGCAACTGCTTGGCCGGCTGC
>DATKFF010000496.1:0-2470 GCA_035511595.1 Solirubrobacteraceae bacterium
CGCGTGACGTTGAAGCCGTTGGCCAGAAATGCGCGATAGCCGGGGTTGGCGCGCTTCTCGGCACCGAGCCGACTCGCCGTGAGGATGACCTCGTCCGCCTCGCCGGAGAACAGATTCCCGCGGCTCGCGCCGCCGTGCGCCAGCAGCCCGTTGCCCGACGCAAGACGCCGTTCGATCGTCGCGCAATCGGCGGGCGACGAGCACGCCATGACTTTTCCCGTTTCCTTCTCGACCCAGCGAAACGCCGGGATGTCGTCGTTCGACCCGAGCAGGATCCCGGCCTGACTGGCTCCGGTCTGAGAGCTCAGATCGGTCTCCCATTCGGTCAGCCGATGCGTGCCATCCTCGACCCAACGTGCCAGCTCCGGTGCGTTGCCGTCGCGCATCGCCCGCTTCAGCACCGGGAGCGCGAGACCGTCGATCTCCAGGAACAGGATCCCTGGCACGTCCGTCTGGCTCCGCGTCCCCTGGCGCCGGGCGATCCGCCTGATCACGCGGAGCGAGTACGTGTTGTCGTCGTTGGCTCCGAGGATCACCTGCAGCACGACCATCGCCGCCGAGATCACGAGCGCGGCCAGCAGCGCCCATCCGAACGAGTCGACGTGGATGATGTTCGAGCTTATGTCGGATGCCAGCAGCAGCATCACCGCGTCGAGCGCGAGGACGAGCACGAAGCCGAGCGGGAGCGTGAACGGCAGGCGCAGCGCTGCGATTAGCGGAGGGAGCACCGCGTTGAGCGCTGCAATAACGGCCGCCGCTGCGAACGCGTCGCCGAAGTTGCCGACAGTGACACCTGGAAGGATCGCGGCGGCGATGAACACCGACACGGCCACGACGACCCAGGTCAGCAGCGCGTGGAGCACACGGAACCTGGGTGCCTCGGGAGTCCACCTAACCGCTTCCCCGTACCCCGCTCCCCGGGCTCCGGCCCCGTCCAAATCCATCGGAGGTTCTTGAAAAGGTCCAGTGGCCATCTGCGTTCGTGCGTGTGAACTATCTGGTGTCAGCGCACAGGCGTCGTCATCCGTATCGGGCGATGACCCTCGGCGCGGCCGGCGATCCGATCCACCCGTGACCGACGCGATCACGTGGCTTGGACACGCGAGCGTCCTGATCGAGTCAGGAGGCGTCAGGTTGCTGACCGATCCGGTGTTCCGCGACCGAATTGGTCCGCTCCTCCGGATCGCCCCGGAGGGGGGCGTCGGTCTGCCCGGCCGCGTCGACTGCGTGCTGCTTTCGCATCTGCACGCGGATCACCTGGATCTTCCATCGCTGCGCGACGTCGCCGGGCTTGCTCGCGTGGTCACGCCGTATCCGTCGGGGGCGTGGCTGGAGCGGCGCGGGGTGGGTGACGTGCACGAGATTCGGCCGGGCGAAGAGGTCGGCGTGGGCGGTGTGCGCGTGCTCGCCACACCCGCACTGCACGACCGGCGCCGGTACCCGCTTGGGCCCGCGGCGGACCCGGTCGGCTACCTCGTCAGCGGCGCACGTCCCGTTTACTTCGCGGGGGACACCGACCTGTTCGAAGCGATGGCGGAGCTGCGCGGCAGGGTCGCCGTCGCGCTCTTGCCGGTGTGGGGGTGGGGCCCGCGGCTGGGCCCCGGTCACCTTGACCCGGAGCGCGCCGCCAAAGCCGCCGCGCTGATAGCCCCCGAGGTCGCGATCCCGATCCACTGGGGGACGTTCGTGTCGCGTCTGCCGGGAGGGCGGATGGCCGACCCCACCCTCCCTGCTCGCGAGTTCGTCCGGTTCGCGGGCCGATACGCGCCGTCGGTAAAGATTCGGGTGCCGGCGCCCGGCGAGCGAGTCGAGCTCTAGGTCAGTAGGACTAGTCGTCTCACGCGAACCGGACGAAGCAGCTACTACGTCGGCGGGCGAGGTCCGACGCTCGCCGCGACGCTTGAGGACGGGTAGTCCGGCGGCATCGCGAGGCTGAGGTCCTCTGGCCTCGAGTAGATGATGAGCCCGTGGATGATCCACAGGCTTAGCGCGAAGATCGCGATGGACAGCAGCGGATAGGCCGGGATCGCGAGCAGCGCGCCGATCGCCGCGAGCGAGCCGACGAAGACCCCGAACCACCGTCCGAAGGCGCCGCCAGCGAACAGCGACGCGGAGGCAATCAGCTCGAGCACGCCGATGATCAGGGTGATCCAGCCCCACGTCTTGAGGTGGCCGAACGCGTACGTCGCGTGCGTTGCGAAGACCTTCGAATTTGAGATCGCGGCGATCCCATAGATGATGTTGAGGACCCCGCCGATCATCAGCAGCACTGCCGCGATAATGGCCCGGCCGAGACCTCTGACGCCGTCCACGGTCAACTTCTCCTTCCAGTAGCGGAGCGCCCGGCCGCAGGTACGGGCGAGCAATCGATCTCGCCGAGCGTGGACGATCGAGCAGTCTTTGTCCTCACCCGTACGGGGTGACGAGGTGTCGAGAGTCGTCAACGCCGCGGCTTCGCTCATGATGTGCG
>DATKFF010000497.1:0-3890 GCA_035511595.1 Solirubrobacteraceae bacterium
GACCAGGCGGTCGAGCCGGTGTAGGTGAAAGGCAAGTCCTTCGCTGATGTGGCCGATTATCAGCTTGAGGCCCGGGTTGCGGTCGAACACGCCGCTGACGATCAGCCGGGCCACGTGCAGTGAGTTCTCCTGATGCCAGCCGAGTCCCGCGCAGCTGAGCATCTGGCCGACGGCCGGCGAGAACGGGCCCGTGTAGTAGATGTCGCTGATTCTCTTGGGCGGCGGCGCGGGGTGGAGATAGATCGGCACATCCAGGCGCGCGGCCGCCTCGAAGATCGGCGCGAACTCGGGTTCATCGAGGAACCGGTCACCGACCGTACCCCAGATCATGGCTCCGACGCATCCGAGCTCGGTGACACCGCGCTCCAGTTCCGCCGCGGCGGCCTCGGGCAGCGCTACCGGCAGCGTGGCGAACGCGGCGAACCGGTCCGGGTGGGCAGTAACCATCTGGTGCAGCTCCTCGTTCGCCGCCTGAACGAGCGGGATGGCACTCTCGTCGAGTGGTTGGACGGGAGCCAGCGGGTTGGCTCCGGCGTCCTGACCCGGTGCCGGCAGGGGCGCGGACAGGACCTGCAAGTCGATGCCTGCCGCGTCCATGTCGGCGATGCGCTGTTCAACGCTCGGAAGCAGCCTCGCGTGGATCTCGGGCGGCTGCCACGTCATGGCCTCCATTACGCCTGGCCGGTTTACGTGGTCTTCGATTGTCACGATTCGCATGATGTCCTCGATCACTGATGTGAGAGAGAGCGGTCCCATCGGTCACAGCTGGTCCGCCCTGTCGATGTGCTGACGATCGTGGCGCCGCTGGCCAGCGATCGAGTCCCTGAAGTCCTTAGTCTGCGCCCTGAGTCTTGGCGATCTTCATGCTGTCTTGGAGCGCGCCGGTGGACCGGGAAACGCCTCGGACAGCGCCCGGGCAACCCGCTGGCGGCCTCGATGAAGCCTGGTCGCGATCGTGGCCTCGCGGAGGTGGAGCGCGACTGCCGCTTGGCGGTCGCATGGCTGCATGGATCCGCGGTCTCGCTCCGGTGAGCGCCGTCTTGATCATCGGTCACGACAAGGGCTGGAAACGCCCGAGGCACGGGGGGAGACCGGGCGCCCGCGCGACGAAGGCGGCTTCGGCGAGCAGGTCGTCACCGTCGACGGCCAGCACCTCTACGATCTCCTGCTCGTAGCCGACTGTCCCGGTTTCGGTCTCGATCAGAACCATCGTGACGTCGCCGCGGCACCACGCGGTCGGTCGGCTGGTTTGTTCGGCGACCACCAACGGTGATTCGGCCTCGTCCGAGCCCGACGCCACCCGACGTTGTCGAACGCCGTGTCGGTGAAGGTCAAACCGAGACGGAGGGAGGGTGAAATCGCTGCGATTGGCAGTCGCGAACCGGTGCCTGGCCCAATCCTTCGCCACCTCGGCGAGGTAGTCGAGGCTACCCAGCAACGGTGGCGTCTGTCCCTGCTCGAGGCTCATGGAACCCTGGATCGACGCTTCGCCTCGACCTCCCGACATCCGTGTCGGGAGGCGGCGATTTTGCTCGCCCGGGCCGGGCCGCTTCCCAAGCCGGAGGAGGCGCCGTGTGCCCCGGCTCGCAGCCAGCTGTCGGGGGAGCTCGGGGGGGCGGACGAGCTCGCTGGCGGGGAAGGCTCTGCGCGAGCGCCCGGCAGGCGCGTAGGGGCGAACATGGAGGGACACGCTACGAGCCGGCGCTGTGCGGCGGCTCAGCAAAACCTGAGCGAACCCGAAGCTGGCGCCCAGCGAGGCGCTAGGGCTCCGCGAGACCGTGCCGTGAGGCGTGGTCGGCCGACCCGGTTGCCTCGCGTCCGACCAGCGAAGCGAGGGCGGCGCGCGAATGGACGTTGAGCTTCTCGAAGATTCTGGTGAGGTGGTTCCCGACGGTCTTCTCGCTGAGGAACAACGCGGCGGCGACCTCGCGATTGGTCTTGCCGGACGCGACTTCGGCCGCGATCTCGTTTTCGCGTGGGCTCAGCGCCCCAAGTCCTGACCGCCCGCTCGTGGGACGGGCGCGACGAGGGATGTTTTCGCCCAGGCGGCGCAGTTCGCGGGCGGCGGCATCCGCTTCGCGGCGGGCCCCGCATGCGAACAAGGTTTGCTCGGCGTGCGTCAGCTCCTCGATACCCTGTGCCTTGTCGCCGCGGGCGATCAGCGCGATTGCGGCGAGCGCCCGGCCGCGAGCGCTCAAGAGCGGGTTGCCGGCCGCGTCCGCGAGCGTGACCGCCTCCTCCAGAAGCTTCGACGCGCCGTCCGGGTCACCCGATGCCAGGAGCACGGTGGCCTCGGCGCAGCGCACGGTCGCGATTTGCTGGGGCAGCCCCGAGGCCCGGGCGCGGGTCGAAGCACGCGCCGCGGTTTTCTTCGCATCGTCTGTTCTGCCGAGCGCCAGCTGCGAGCGGATCAGAAGCTCCCATCCATGTGCGGCATTTCGGTCGAGCGCTCGCCGGGCTGGCTCGGCCTCGAGCGCGGTGAGTCTGGCGTAGGCGGAGGCGGCGTCGTCGTCGGCGTATTCGGCGCCTGCGAGCTGCACCGCCGCCGGTCCCGACAGGAAGGGATGGGTTCGTTCTGCGCGGGTCGCCATCTCTTGTGCGCTGGCGCGCGCCCGGTCGCTGTCGCCGGCCCAGAAGGCGGCGAGCGCGTCGGCCTCGAGCGCCCAGATCGTGCGCCAATCGTCGGCGAGCAGGCGCTCGGTGTCGATTGCGTCGCGCCCAAGTCGCGCGGCGTCTGCGACTTGGCCCTTGAGTAGTGTGGCGCGACTGGCGATCGCCAGCCAAGAGGTGACCGTGACGCCTTGGCCGGTGAGCCGGCCGACCTCGAGCCCCCGATTGGCGTGCCTGAGAGCCTCGTCGGCACGCTCCCGCCGGAGCTCGGCCAGTGCAACGTAGAAGGAGACATAGATGCGGCCCGCGAGCTGCTCGTCTGAAAGGGCTGCGAACGCGTCCTCGGCCTCCGCGACCGTGTCGCGCACGGCCCCGACGGGCTCGGAAGAGCCGAGACTGCAGAGCGCAGCTGAGAGGGCGACCATCGGCAGATCGCTTCGATCTCGGGCGAGCCTCAGGAGCGGCTTGGCCAGGTCCGTGAGCGCCGTGAACTCGTCATGCCAGAGCGAGTGCAGGGCGAGTTCGAGCCGCAGATCCGCTGAGGCCTTGCTGTCGGAGGCGGCCAAAGACTCAAGCGCGTGCTCGAGCACCGGCCGGGAGTCGAACGGTCGGCCGCTTCGCCGCTTGACGTAGGCGATCTTGGCGATCACATCCGCCCGCAGCTCGGCCTGATCGGCCGGCACGAGCGCCAGCGATTCTTCTAGTGCGGCAAGCGCCTCATCGTATGCGCCGCCCGAGGCCAGCGCGGTGGCGGCCTCGGTGAGCAGCCCCATCCTGCGCTCCGGCGACGCTTCTGCGGGGAGGAGTCGCAGCGCGGCCAGTAGCCAGCGACCGGCGCCCAGCGGGGCGCGCGACGCGGTGCCGCGGGCCGCCTCTACGAGCACGGCGACGGCGAACTCATCGCCTTGCAGCGCGGAGCGCTCCACGTGGTGGGCGGACGTGCCGGCGGGCGCCCGGGCCGCGATCAGCGCTGCCGCAGCCCGCGCGTGCGCGGCCAACCGCCACCCCGAAGGGATCCCGTCGTACACCGCGCGGCGCACGATCGGATGGCGGAAGTGAAAGCGACGGGGCGTGGCTGTTGCGCGGATGATGTCGGCCCCGACAAGCCGATCGAGCGCTTCCAGCGTGAACGCGACGCTCTGCTCGGCGATTGACGCGACCAACTCCGGCTCGAACGATTCCCCCACGACCGCGGCCGCGTCGAGCACCAGCTTGTGGCTCGCGTGAATGCGGCTCAACTCATCGTCGATCGCCACGGCGACCGCGGGAGGTAGCGTCCA
>DATKFF010000498.1:0-2847 GCA_035511595.1 Solirubrobacteraceae bacterium
ATGCGGATGCGCCCTGCGGCGCAGCCTTCCCTCGAGGTGCGGCATCGCCATCCGATCCGGCGGACCGGGTTCGGCCGGCCCCGCCAGAGCGGACGTGGCCGGCCTCGGGCGCAGCCTGACGAGCCGGCCCCTGGCCGGCCAGCTTGATCGGACGATCCATGACCCCCTACCCCCTCCAGTCGGCTGACGCGACGGAGCCATCGTCGGCGCGCTGACGTGGCCAGATGGCGCCCCCCGAGGGCTCCAAGTCAGGGGGGAGGGCTCCGCGGAGGAGTCCCCGGTCGTCGTATCGGAGCCCTCCGCGACTGGGCGATCCGACCCCGAGATCCGAGCGGTCGGGGTTACCGAGATCGGCGGTCGAGGCTGCCGGGAGCGCTCTGCCGGCGAGCGGGGACGGTGCGACCTCGGGCTCGGGCCGGCGATGCGCGGCCCGGTTGGCGGCGCGCAGCCGGGCGGCCCGCCCGCCGACGGCCGCTGGAGCGGGCCGGGTGCACAGCGTGAAGGCGGGAGTCTCTTCCCCGTCGACCACCAGGCGAGCGGCCGCCGTGTAGGCGCCGAGGTGGGAGAGGTCGTGTTCGGAGATCTCGGGGGTGACGTGGCGCTCGAGAACGTGTGCGTCCTCGGGCGACATAGAGAACCAGACCTTGGTCCTGGCGTTGGCGGAGACTGCTTCGCGCAGGTCCTTGGGCAGCTGGCCGAGGTGTTGATGGGCGAGCACCATGGAGAGTCGGTAACCGCGGGCTTCGGCCAGCATCTCGTCGAAGCTCCGCTGCAGGTGCAAGAAGTTCTGGCACTCGTCGACCACCAGGCTGGCGTCGACCCGAGCCGCCTGGCCGAGACTGGCCCGATGGGTCGCGGCCTGCCAGACCTTGGCGACGACGAAGCTGCCCAGCAAGCGCGCCGTCTCTTCGCCGAGGATCCCCTTTGGAACTCGGACCAAGCACACGCCGCCGTCGAGGACGTGGCCCATGTCGAAGCTCGAGTCGGGGCGCCCGACGATCTGGCGCACGAAGTCGCGCAGGAGAAAGGCCCGCAGCTTGTTCATCAGCGGCCCTATGACCTGCGTCCGATTTGCTTCGCTCATGGCCTCGTACGCGTCCCAGAAACCTCCGAGGCCGACCTTGTCAGCCTCGACCGTGGCCACGCGCGGGGCGCGGAACTGTTCGTCGGCCAACAGCCGCGGCACGTCAGCCAAGCTGGTGGTGGTGCCCGTGGCGCTGGCGTGGCGGAGCAGTGTGAGGCAGGAGGCGCGCAGCACGTCGTCGGTGCGCGGTCCCCAGAAGGCGGCGAAGATCGAGCGGAAGATCCCGACCAGGTTGTCGACGACCAGGTCGGGATCGGGTCCGGACAAGACGTTGAGGACGGGGGCCGCTTCGGTGTCCTCGGGGTCGATCAGCACGGTGCGCGAGATCGCCGCCTCGGGCAGCCGGTCGCACAGGTCGGTGATGAGATCGCCCTTGGGGTCGATGACGACGACGCCCCGCCCCGCCTCGACGTCGCCCAGGACCAGATTGGTGAGCAACGTCGACTTGCCCGAGCCGGTCGCTCCCATGACGTGGAGGTGGTAGCGGGCGTCGGGGACGGCCAGGGCGACTGGACGCCGTCCCCCCGCTTGGGCATCGCCGAGGACTTTGGGAACGTCCAACGCGGCGCCGGTCCCGTGCGCGGGAGCCGAGCCCGAGTTGGCCACAGCTGGCGGCGGGGCGACGGCGTTCGCACCGGCGCGCTCGAGCCCGGGCACCGAGGCGTCGATCGGGAGGTGCGCGATGGCAGCGAGCTCGGCCACCGACATCAGGTTGCCTCGACCGAAGCGGCGTGCAGCCAAGGTTTCGAGCGGCCGACGCAGACGGCGGCGGGCGAAACGGTTGCGTCCCGAGTAGATGGCAAACGCCGACGCGACGGCATGGGCTCGACCGCGCAAGCGCGCCACGGCGTCGCCATCAGTGGCGGTACAACTGAGCGCATAGCGCACGACCACGGCCCACGCAGGTTGGGCAGCCTTGTCGACGATGTCGGCTACGTCTGCGTTGCGGGTGGGGTCGACAGCCGCGGTGCGTGTGCTCGCGCCCGGAGTGAAGAGGTCGAGGAATCGCGCGATGCGGCTGGCCGGCTGGCCGTTGCGTCGTGCCACGGCCGCTCTGCGCAGCCGGCCGAGCCGACGGCCGGTGAGCGGACGGGCCAGGACCTGCACGCAAGCGGCCTGGTCCTCCTCGAGTCCCAAGAGTGCCCCGAGCAAGGGTCGCAGGGGGTCGACCTTGTGCTCGGTACGAAATGGATAGTGCTCGGGCAGCGCCAGGCGCAGCTCGCCGCCGGTGGCCGCGCCGCCGATGGGCAGCGGAGGAGTTGCCTCCCTGGTCTCGGTGCGCGAGCCGGGCCATGCCGCCTCGACCGCCCGCTCGACCAGCCCAGGGGGGACCGAGCCCGGGAGCCACAACGCGATGGTCAGTCCGCCGTCTCGGGCCACCAGCTCGAAGCCGAGGTGAGGCTGTGCGCCGAGCAGCCGGCGCCAGGCCGGGCGGAGTAGGGCGACCAGGTTCGTCCACAGTGTGGCCGCTCCTTGTGCATCGACGTCGGGGGGAGTGCGCACCACGACCAGGCGGGCGTGCTCGACCATCTGGGCGCCCTGGTGGCGCCGGATCGCAATGGTCGCGACCACGCTGGCCAGAACGGTGCCGGCGACGACAGCGCCCGACGTTGGTCCGACATGGGCCACCAGGTGGCCCAATCGGCCGAGGACCTGGGCGGTAGTGGCGCCAGGATGGGCCAGGTAGTGGGCCAGCGGGCCCGAAGGGAGGGTCGGCGGGGAAATCGGCTGGGGGGCGGGGAGTGCCAAAGGCGACTTCTCCT
>DATKFF010000499.1:0-3232 GCA_035511595.1 Solirubrobacteraceae bacterium
CCCGACTTGACCCAGCCGAGCTCGACGACGCGCCGCGCCGCGTCCGCGATCAGGGCCTCGGTGACCTCGTGGCGCTGCATCGACGCCGCCTGCACCCCCCACATGAAGCTGCAGCGGCGGACCGTCTCCTTGCCGGGCGAGAGCGCAAAGATCGGGACGTTCGGTCGGTGGGCGGAGATCAACCGCGCCGAGCGACCCGACAACGTCGGCACGACGAGCGCCGCGAGGTGCAGGTCACGCGCCGCAGCGCACGCCATGTAGGCGACGGTGTAGGCGGGGTCACGGGCATCGCGCCGCACCCGCTCGTCGTTCCATGTGCGGTACGGCGCTTCGCGCTCGGTCCGGAGCGCGATCGAGGCCATCATCTCGACCGCGGGCACCGGGTGCGCGCCGATCGCCGTCTCCTGCGAGAGCATCACGGCGTCGGTCCCGTCGAGGATCGCGTTGGCGACGTCGGCGACCTCCGCCCGCGTCGGGCGCGTCGAGGAGACCATCGAGTCGAGCATCTGGGTCGCGGTGATCGACGGCCGCGCCAGCCGCCCCGCCAGCCCCAGGAGCCGCTTCTGCACGACCGGGACATCCTCGATCGGCAGCTCGATCCCGAGGTCCCCGCGGGCGACCATCACCGAGTCGGCGGCGCGGATGATCTCCTCGGCGGCTTCGACCGCCTGGGGCTTCTCGATCTTGGCGACCAGCGGCAGGCGCGTGTGCTTGCGCACGTTCGTCACGTCCTCGGCGGTTCGGACGAACGACAGCGCGACGACGTCGACGCCGATCGACTCTCCGAAGCGGAGCATCTCGAGGTCCTCCTCGGGGACCGCCGGGAGCCCGCGGGTCGAACCCGGGATGTTGAGCCCCTGACGGGTGGCGACCGTCCCGCCGATCTCGACCGCCGTCTCGATCTCGCCGTCGCCGTTGCGAAGTGCCTTGACGCGCAGCCGGATGGCGCCGTCGGCGAGGTAGATCACGTCCTCGGGATCGACGGCGTCGGCCAGACCGGGCCAGCTGACCGAGATCTTCTGCTCGTCGCCGACGTCGTCGGAGCCGCACACCAGTACCAGCCGCTCGCCGGGCTTGAGCTCCACGGTGTCGTCGCGCAGCCTGCCGATCCGGATCTTCGGCCCGGGCAGGTCCTGGAGGAGCGCGACCTGGCGCCCGGCCCGGTCGGCGGCCTGGCGGACCCGCTCGGCGTTCTCGGCGTGCACGTCGAGCGACGCGTGCGAGAAGTTCAGGCGGGCGACGTCCATCCCGGCCTCGACCATCCGCGCGAGCGTCTCCGGGTCCCGGCAGGCGGGACCGATGGTCGCGACGATCTTGGTACGGCGCTCGGAAATCGACATCGGTCGTCTGAAGCTACTGGAGACGACGTCCGTGCTCGTTAAAGCCCGGGGAAGGCAGTCAGATCGAGAACCTCGCCGTCGGCCGTCAGCCGGCCGCCGTCGCGCAGGTCGCAGATCAGGTCCCAGTGCAGCGCCGACGAGTTGACGCCGCCGGTCTCCGGGTAAGAGCGGCCGAGCGCCAGGTGCACGGTCCCGGCGATCTTCTCGTCGAGCAGCGTCGAGCCGGTCGCCCGGTCGATCCCCGCGTTGGTGCCGATCCCGAGCTCGCCGAGCCGCCGCGCACCGGCGTCTGTCGCGAGCGCGGTGTCGAGGTAATCCTCGCCGCGGTCCGCCCGCGCGGCCACCACCTCGCCATCGACGAACGTCAGCTCGACCCCCTCGACGTCGACCCCGCGCGACCCCGCGCGGACCGTGAAACGGATCGTCCCGTTTGCGGAGTCCTCGCGCGGGCCGGTGAAGATCTCGCCGCTCGGCATGTTGGTCTTCCCGTCGGAGTTGATCCACCGGCGCCCATCGACGCGCAGCCGCAGGTCCGTGCCGTCGGCCTCGATCCGGACCTCACGCGCCTGCTCGAGCCGCTCGGCCAGCGCCTGCTGGTGAACGCCGAGCTCGCGCCACGCCGCGATCGGGTCGGGCCGATCGAGGAACAACGCGCGCTCGACAAAGGCCGCGTAGTCGCGCTCGCTCATCCCGGCCTCCTGCGCCAACGCGGCCGTCGGCCACAGCGTCCCACACCAACGACGTGTCAGCCGCACCTCGGTGATCGGCGCGCGGGCCCGCGCGGCGCGCGTGATTCGCGCCGGGTCGACGGCCGCCAGCGCCCGCGTGTTCGAGGGCGCGCGGATCCGCAGCCACGCGTCGATCGACTCGACCTCTGTCATCTCCAGGGGAGCGAACGATTCGAGCTGCGCGTCGCTGGCCTCGGCGTAGAAGCGCTCCTCCAGCGCGTCGGGCGTCAGCCGTACGAGCGGCCAGCCGCCGCGCGCCAGCACGGCGGAGTGAAGCGCGACGGCCAGTGGCTCGGCGAGCGTGGTCGAGGCGATCATCACCTGATTCCCCTGGCGCACCTCGAGGCACCAGTCGCACAGCAGTCGCGCGAACGCGTCGGGATCGATCACGGCGCCTCGAGCTCGGGAAAGTGCTCGGTGACGTGCGCGCGGAGCGTGTCTCGCACGAACCGGCGCTCGTCGGGGGAGGCCATCCGGTAGCGACCGAGGAGCTCCTTCTGGCTCGTGATCTGGAGCCCCGCGATCGTCCACGCCACCGCGAGGCGCTCGAACAGCAGCTCGGTCGCGCGCTGCCAGGCATCCTCGCGCTCCAGCCCGCCGGCCAGGATCTCGGCGTACTGGCGGCGGGACCCGGGGGTCAGCGACCCACGGAGCGTGAGCACGTTGCCGTCGCCGTCGGAGTACTCGGCACTCGGGGCCGAGAGTTTCTGGCGCTGACGCTGGCGGCGACCCACGCCGCTACGCGAGCCCCGTGGTCGCGGCCTGCTGCAGCTGCCCGACGACGTCCCCGCGGACCGGGTCGGCGTGCCCGGCCCACGCCGCCGACGGCTCGAGCGACGCCAGCTTGCGGATCGAGTCGGCGGCCTGGGGCGTCGAGAGGTTGAACGCCGGGTGGGGCACCCGCGCCGGGCCCTTGATCCCGGTCTGGGGGTCGAGCGTGTAGAAGCAGTCAGAGACGAGCGCGAGGCGGTCGGACTCCCGGAACAGACCGATCTGGCCGGGCGCGTGACCCGCCAGCTCGATCACTCTGAAGCCGGCGACGTCGTCCCCCTCGGAGACCGTTCCGGCAATCTGAACCGCGCCGCCGTCCCAGATCGGTAGCAGCCGTGGCAGCAACGTGCGACCGTGCGGGCCGAGCAGCTCCAGGTGCCAGTAGGGCCGGAA
>DATKFF010000500.1:0-2050 GCA_035511595.1 Solirubrobacteraceae bacterium
GCGCGAGTGCTGATCGCCGCCCCGCGGCCGGCGGCGGACGCAGCGATCGCCGAGCTGCGGCGGGCGGTCGATGTGGCCGAGCGCCAAAGCGCGCGGCGCCCGCAGCTGCGGGCGCTCGGGCAGCTCATAACGCAGCGGCGGCGCGCGGGTGAGGACGCCGCGGCGGACGAGTTGCGGCTGGCGGCGCTGTGCGAGCAGTTCCCGTCCGACTCCCAGCTGCCCGATCTGCGGCGGGCGCGGGCGATTCTCCGACCGACGGCGCACACCACGTGAGCAGCCCGCCGCGGGTCACGATCGTCGGTGGTGGCATCGGCGGCCTGAGCGCCGCGCTGCGCCTAGCCGAGCGCGGCTACCCGGTGAAGCTGTACGAGCGAAGCGCGCGGCTCGGCGGCAACCTCAGCTCACGCCCGGCCGATGGCAGGGAGCTCGACATCTACCCGCACATGTACCTGAACTGGTACCACAACTTCTGGGCCCTGCTGGCCGACGCCACCGGCGACAAGCTCCGCTCGGGGTTCAGGCCGTACTCGACCGTGTGGCAGGTGCGCCAGGGGGAGTATCCGCACTTCCTGGCGCTCACCGACGCGTACTCAGCCTGGAACCCGCGCCACGTGCTGGCGAACATCGTCTCCGGCGTCGCTCCACCGGCGGACATGCTGGTGTACGGGTACGCCAACGTCGACCTGCTCGCCGAGCGTTTTCGCTCGACCGTCGAAGTCAACGAAGTGAGCGTGAGCGCCTTCCTCCGCTCACGGCCGTACATGACCGAGCGAGCTGCGGCCGCGTACGACGACTTCATCACGATGGTGTGGTCGCTCCCGAGCTACCTCACCTCGGCGTCGGACTACCAGGAGTACCTCGGCTACTGCATGGCCGACCCCACGCCGGCGTTCTGGCTGCCGCGGGGCTCGGCCGAGGAACGAGTGATCGCGCCACTCCGTGAAGCGCTGGCGCGTGCGGGTGCCGAGATCGAGACCGGCGTTGAGGCGGTGAGCGTCTCGTGCGCTCCTGGTCGAGCGCAGCGGGTGACGCTTCGACGCGTTCGCTTCGACCAGGACGAGGGCGAGTTCGTGCCCACCGACGGGGACGAGTGGGAGGAGGAGGTCGAGGAGCTCGTGCTGGCGGTCACGGCGCCCGAGCTCTCACGCCTGGTCCGGACGGGCCCGCCCGGCGGTCGGATCGTCGAGTTCATGCCCCGCACGGCTCAGCTCTCGCGCTTGGAGGCGCTGCCGATTCCGATCCTCCACCTCTACTTCAAGCGCCGCCTCGCCGACGTGCCGGCCGAGCCGGTCGGCCTGTTCGATTCTCCGCTCGCGCTGGCGTTCACCGACATCTCGCAAACCTGGGAGCAGATGGGGACGAAGACCGTGCTCGCGGTGTCTGCCTCGGATCCGAACGGGCTTCCCCGCACCGGGTGGAAGGACGACGCGATGGCGATGCTCAGCGAACTGGCGCGCTACCTCGAGTTCGACGCCGGCGGCGGCTGGGGCGAGTCCACGGCGATCGACTGGGACCGGACCCGCTACGACGCGAACGTCGACGCGCAGCTTTTCGTCAACGAGATCGGCACCAATTCCTGGCGCCCGGGCGTGCACGGAGAGGAGCTGCCGAATCTCGACTTCGTGGGCGACTTCTGCCACAGCTCCATCGGTATGACGACGATCGAATCGGCGACCATCTCCGGAGTCGAGGCGGCGGCGGAGATAGTGGCTCGCCACCGGATCGGGGACCCAGTTGAGGTCCGACAGCCGAAATCGGTGCCGCCGGAGTTCTACGCCTGGCTGCGCCTCGCCTGGGCGCCGTACGTCGCCGGCGCGAAGACGTGGTCGAGCGGCGGCGATGCGCTGCGTGCGCTCGGCGGTTGCCTGGGTCAGCTGCTAGAGAGCTGACGCACCTGATCGACCAGAGCCAGGGGCGCCCCCGGGTCGCTCGCAAACTGCCGCGCCTCCTCTCGGGCTGAGTCGGCGATCCGGTCGAGCACCGCCTCGGCCTCGTCCAGCTGGGCCCGGTAGGCGTCGGCCAGCACCGCCAGCCGCTGTTCATCGGCGTC
>DATKFF010000501.1:0-7078 GCA_035511595.1 Solirubrobacteraceae bacterium
CCGCCACGGCACCGGCCAGTCCGCGCTTGACGGAATCATCCGCGCCAGCCACGTGCTGCTGGCCGGCCACACGCTCGTCGTGCTCGGATACGGCTGGGCGGGACAGGGCATCGCCGAGCGCGCTCGCGGAGCGGGCGCTGCTGTGATCGTCTGCGAGATCGACCCGCTGCGTGCGCTGGAGGCGCGGATGGCCGGTTATGAGGTGATGCCCGCGCTGGAGGCGGCCGAGCGCGGCGACGTGTTCGTGACCGTCACCGGGTCCCGCCGGGTGCTGCGCGGGGAGCATTTCAGGCGGATGAAGGACGGCGCGCTGCTCGCCAACGCCGGGCACTTCGACGTCGAGCTCGACCTCGAGGAGCTGCGCGGGCTCGCGACCGGCGGGGTGCGTGAGGTACGGCCGCTGATCGAGCAGTTCGTGCTCGAGGACGGCCGACGCCTGAACCTGCTCGCCAACGGCCGTGTCGTCAACCTGGCTGCGGCGGAGGGCCATCCCGCGGCCGTGATGGACGTCTCCTTTGCGCTGCAGGCGCTGTGTGTCGAGGAGCTGGTCCGCCACGCCGACGCGCTCACCCCTGGCGTGCGCCGGGTTCCCGAGTCGATCGACCAGGAGGTGGGGCGGCTGAAGCTGGCGGCGCTCGGCGTGAAGATCGACGAGCCGACCCAGGAGCAGGAGCACTACCGAGAGTCCTGGGCCTAGCCCGGCCGCCGCGGGCCTGGCTCTGGCTGCCGCGCTCTGAAAGGATCTTCACATGGCGGCGGCGACCAGCACTCCTCATCTGCAACGCGGGGGCATCGACTTGGGCGGCACCAAGATCGAGGCGATCGTCGTCGACGCGCGCAACAACGTCGCCGGCTCGGCGCGCAGGTCGACTCCGACCGAGGGCGGGCCCGGTGACGTCGCCGCGGCGATGATCGACGCGATGAAGGACGCCTCGACCGCCGCGGGGGTCGAGTCCTCCGACCTGAAGGGGGTCGGGGTCGGTTCGCCCGGTCTGGTGGACGAGCAGACGGGGGCGGTCACGAGCGCCCGCAACCTCCCGGGCTGGGACGGGAGGTTTGAGCTCGGGTCGACGCTCTCGGATGAGCTGGGGACGCAGGTATTCGTGGGTAACGACGTTCAGGTGGCGACCGAGGCCGAGTTCCACCTCGGGGCGGGCCGGGGTTACAAGTCGCTGCTCGGCGTGTTCTGGGGAACCGGCGTCGGCGGCGGGATCATCCTCGACGGCAAGCCGTGGCTGGGCCGTGGGGGCGCCGGCGAGATCGGACACATGGTGGTCGTGATCGACGGCCGGCGGTGCCCGTGCGGCCGCAGGGGCTGCATGGAGGCCTACGCGGGGAGGGCGGCGATGGAGGCCCGAGCCCGGAAGGAGGTCGAGAAGGGCAGGCACACCGACCTCTTCCACCTGATGGAGGAGCGCGGCCGTAGCCGGCTCACAAGCTCGATCTGGGCGCACGCGCTTGAGCGCGGCGACAAGCTCGCCACCCAGATCATCGATGAGGCGATCGTCGCCCTCGGCAACGGGATCGCGTCGGCCGTCAACCTGCTCGACGTCGAGGCCGTGATCATCGGGGGTGGCCTCGGAGTCCGCTTCGGCGAGCCGTACACGAAGCGGATCGCCGAGGCGATGCAGCCGCATCTGTTCCACGACGAGCACCCGCCGGACGTCAAGGTCGCCTCGCTCGGCGACCTCGGCGGCGCGATCGGCGCCGCGCTGCTCGCCCGAAAGGCCCGCTGAGCTTGGCGTTCGGGGCGATCTTGACGAGGCCCCAGATTCACAAACACACAACTCGGATCCCTGGCAGCGGACGGCCGAGTCTGGCAAGATGACCGCCGCGGGGCGCTGAGCGCGACAGAGGAGAGAGGCGTTCTGAGCCGGTCTGGTGCATCTGGGATGGTGGCGCGGGTCGCTGCGACCGGCGCGCTGATCCTCGCCGTCGGCTTCGTGGCGGTGCTGCTCCTGTCGAGCGGCTCGACGTATACGGTGCGCGCCGACTTCCAGGATGCGGGTGGTCTCGTCACCGGTAATCAGGTGCTGATGGGGCCGGCCAACGTCGGCACGATCCAGTCGATCGCGCTGACGCCCAACGGGCAGGCGCAGGTGACGATGGGCTTGGATTCGGACGCGTCGCCGCTGCCCCAGGGCACGATCGCGCGGGTCTACGAGAACTCGCTCTCGGGCAGCGCGAACCGCTACGTGGTGCTCGAGCCCGGGCCGAGAGGGTCCCCACCGATCCCGGACGGGGGCCTGATCCCTCAGCAGGACACGCGCTCGTTCGTGAGCCTCGACCAGGTCTTCGACGCGCTGAACCCGCTCACGAGGGCGGGCCTTGCGAACTACATCCAAGGCTCGGCGGCGAGCATTCAGGGCAAAGCCATACAGGCCAACCGGACACTCCTGTACTTCGCGCCGGCGCTGCAGAGCACGAGCGACGTGACCGCGCAGCTGAGCCAGAACGAGCCGACGTTCGACGCCCTGCTCGTCCAGGGCGCGCAGGCGATGCAGCTGCTCGCGTCGCGCAGCCAGCAGCTGACCCAGCTGGTCGCCAACGGGAACACCGCGACCGGCGCGATCGCGAGTCAGAGTCAGGCGCTCGGGCGGGCGCTTGCCCTGTTCCCAGGCGCGCTCACGCAGTCGACGACCGCCTTCCAGGGACTGAACGTGACGCTCGACAAGCTCGACCCGCTGGTCGCCGCGGCGAAGCCTGGGATCAGGCGGCTCGAGCCGTTCAGCGCCGGCCTGCGCAAGCTCGTCAACGCCTCGATTCCGACGATCGGACAGCTGAACGCGCTGATCAACAACCCGGCCGGGACCGGCGATCTCACGACGCTGGCGCGCGAGACGCCGTCGCTTGCGCGCATCGCGGACACCGCCTTCCCGCACCTGATCCAGGCGATGAACGACTCGCAGAACCAGCTCGACACGCTACGGGAGTACGCGCCGGACGTTGTCGCGGCGCTCACCGACGTCGGCCAGGGCAGCGGCTACTACGACGCCAACGGCCACTACGCCCGCACCCAGCCGGTGTTCGACGCGTTCACGGTTGACGGCTTCAACCAGCTCGAGCCGCAGCCGCCCTCGAACCGCTACAACAACCTCCAGGTCGTGCACGGCCGCTGCCCCGGCAGCGCGGTCCAGCCGACCCCGGACGGCTCGGCTCCGTGGGTGGTCCCCGGCTGTAACGCGTCCGCGGTGCTGCCCGGCCCATGAGACGGATCGCGCTCATCGCGGTCGTGCTGATCGCCGTCGTCGGGGGTGCCTTCGTCGTCAGCGGCGCGTCCAACGGAGGCGGCGGTGCCTACCGGATCACCGCGTTCTTCGACGACGCCGCGTTCGCGGTGCCGGGTGAGGACATCCGGATCGCAGGAGCGCCCGTCGGCACGATCAGCTCGATGAACGTCTGCACCCAGAGCACGGGTCCGTGCGCCGCCGGGACGCTCAACAAGGCGGCGGTCACGTTCCAGATCACCAACCCGTCGTTCATCCCGTTCCGCGGGAACGCGACCTGCGCGATCCGGCCGCAGTCGCTGATCGGTGAGAAGTACGTCGACTGCAATCCCGGCACCTCCACCGCAGCACCGCTTACCAAGATCCCCCGCGGCATCGGTGCCGGCAGCTACATGCTCCCGGTATCGCAGACGAACTCGCCGGTCGACACCGACCTCGTCCAGGACATCTATCGAGAGCCAGTGCGCCAGCAGTTCGCGATCATCATCAACGAGCTCGGGACTGGGCTGGCGGCGCGCGGCTCCGACCTCAACGCCGTGATCCACCGCGCCAACCCGGCACTGGGCTACACGGACCAGGTGCTGCAGATCCTGGCCCGCCAGAACAGGCAGCTGGCTCAGCTCTCGCGTGACTCGGACGCGGTGCTGACGCCGCTGGCCAAGGATCGCGAAGCGATCAAGCAGTTCGTGATCCAGGCGAACACCACGTCGGTCGCGAGCGCCGCGCGGGCGGCTGACGTTGCCCGGTCCTTCCACCTGCTGCCGACGTTCCTGGCGGCGCTGAAGCCCCTGGAGGTCGACCTCGCGGGGTTGGCCGACCAGGCGACCCCGGTGCTGAACTCGCTGAGCGTCGCGGCGCCGGCACTGACCCAGCAGTACGAGGCGCTGGCGCCGTTCGCAGGCGTTGCGCGCAAGTCGCTGATCGCGCTCGGCAACGCCTCGCAGCAGCAGCAGCCGGCGCTGATCGCGACGATCCCGCTCGCCCAGCGCCTGCTCAACTTCGGCAACGCCGGGGTCCCGAGCTTCACCGCGCTCGACAAGCTCACCGCGAGCCTCGATAAGACCGGGGCGATCGAGCAGCTGATGGGGGTGCTGTTCTACGGCGCCACCGCGACGAACGGGTTCGACAGCCTCGGCCACTACATCCGGACCGAGGCGCTGGTCGGCGGCTGCACGGGATACGCGAAGGTCCCGGTCGGTGGGTGCTCGGCCAACTTCAGCCAGCAGTCCGCCGCCGCCGATATCGCCTCGGCGACGTCGCCAAAGGCGACCGCAAGCGCCGCGACCGGCCCGCGTTCCAGGAACACCCACACTCCCGACGCCAAGGTGCTCCAGAGCGTGCGTGAGGCGCAGTCGTCCGGGATCCAGGCCTCCAACACCGGCGCGCTGACCGGCCTGCTGGGTTACCTGATCGGGAACGGGCGATGAGCAACCGTCGCCGCGAGGGCGGGATCGTCACGAGCCCGGTGCTGATCGGCGCCGTCACCGTGCTGGTCGCGATCGTGGCCGTGTTCCTCGCCTACAACGCCAACAACGGACTGCCGTTCGTCCCGCGCTATTCGCTGCACGTTCGGGTCGCGGACGCCGAGGAGCTGACTCAGAACGCCGAGGTACACATGGCGGGCGGCTCGCTGGTCGGTCACGTGACGAGCATCACCCCGGTGCGCACCGCCTCCGGCCAGCCGATCGCCGTGTTGAACCTGGCGCTCGACAAGAGCATCGAGCCGCTCCCCGCGAATTCGACCTGGGACATCCGTCTGAAGGGGACGATCGGGCTGAAGTACCTCGAGGTCACGCCCGGAACCTCGAGCCAGACGCTCGCCGACGGCGCCACGGTCCCCGTGTCTCTGACGCGTGCCGAGGTCGACCTCGATCAGGTGCTGTCGATTTACAACGCGCCGACCCGCGCCGGCGTGGTCGCGTCGACCGCGGGTTATGGCGAGGGCTTCGCGAGCCGGGGCGCGGACCTCAACGACGCGATCCACGCGTTCCTGCCGCTCGTCAACGATCTCGGCCCGGTGGCGCGCAACCTCGCCTCGCCGAAGACCGACTTCGGCGGCTTCTTCCGCGGACTCGAGCGGTTCTCCGCGGCCGTCGCCCCGGTCGCCCAGCAGCAGGCTGACCTGTACGTCAATCTTGCGACCACGTTTCGCGCGCTCGCCGGCGTCGCCTACCCGTTCCTCCAGAACTGGATCTCGCAGACCCCGCCGACGTTCCAGACCGTGATCGACCAGGCGCCGACGATCGGCCCGTTCGTGAACGACACCGCCGCGCTCTTCAAGGAGCTGGCGCCCGGGTTCGAGACGCTGCCGCAGAGCGCACCGGTGCTGGCGCAGACGTTCGAGATCGGGCTTCGAACGCTGCCGCCGACATACACCGGGCCGAACTCCCTGAACGCCGAGCTGACAAGCCTTGCGGAGCACCTCGCCAGCTACAGCGAGAACCCGACCGTCCAGGCGGGTCTCGACCGGCTCACGCTGACCGCGTCGAGCCTCCGGTCGCCGCTGCAGTTCCTGGCGCCGGTTCAGTCGACCTGCAACTACGTGACGCTGTTCCTGCGCAACACCTCGAGCCTGCTGTCCGATCCGGTGGCGACCGGGACCCGGCTGCGGTTCAACGTCGTGGCGATCGACGACCTGCCCGGCGTGGAGTCGGTGCCCTCCCAGAAGGTGTTCACGACGCCCGACCCCAACCAGGCGGACTCGCACGGGCCGCTGCACGTCGATCCGTATCCCAATACCGCCTCGCCCGGCGAGACGCTCGAGTGCTCGGCCGGCAACGAGCCGTACTCCGACCTGACCCCGTCGATCGGCAACCCGCCCGGAAACGTCGGTACCAAGACCGAGGTCACGACCAGGAGGGGCGGATGAGACGCCACCGCGCGCGCGTCTCGAACTTCTACGCCGGCGTGATCGGCGCCGTGCTGATCCTGCTGGTCTGCTACCTGGTGTTCGGAGGATCTGTGCCGTTCTCCGGCTCGCCGTACGTGCTCAAGGCAGCGTTCACCAGCCAGACGCAGCTGCACATCCCGTCGGAGGTGCGGACCGCCGGAGTGAAGGTCGGCGAGGTCGTGTCGGTGCAGAAGATCGGCGGTCCCGGCTCACAGGCCGGCGTCGTCACGATGGACATCGACCAGAACGGGCTGCCGATCCACGGCGACGCGACCGTCAACATCCGCCCCCGGATCTTCCTGGAGGGCAACTTCTACGTGGACCTCTCGCCCGGGAGCCCCAATGCGCCGGTGCTCGGTTCCGGCGCGACGCTGCCCGCGCCGCAGACCTCGGGGCCGGTCCAGATCGACCGCGTGCTGGCCGCGCTCAACACCGACGCCCGCGCGAACCTCCAGACGCTCCTTCAGGGGATCGGGTCGTCGCTGAACGCCCCGACCCCGCCGGGAGAGGACGCCATCCAGAAACAGGACCCGAGCGTCCGCGGCCTCAGCGGAGGTCAGGCCCTCAACAAGTCGCTCCAGTATTCGGTGCCCGCGTTCAGAGCCTCGGCGATGGTCAACCAGGCGCTCCTGGGGATCCGGCCCAACGACCTGGCGAACGTCGTCAAGGGCAACGAGCAGCTCCTGCGCGGGCTGGCCAACAGCGGACAGCAGCTCCCGAGCTTCGTCACGACCTTCAACGCGACGCTGGCTGCGCTCGCCTCCCGCCAGCAACAGCTCAGCCAGACGATCGCCGCGCTTCCGCCGTGGCTTCAGGCGACCGACAACGCGCTCGGGCCGATCGAGGCCTCGTATGTCCCCACCCAGAAGTTCGCCGCCGCCCTGATCCCGGGCATCAACCAGCTCGACGAGACGATCGGCCTCGCACTGCCGTGGCTACAGCAGTCGACGGCGCTGATGTC
>DATKFF010000502.1:0-9086 GCA_035511595.1 Solirubrobacteraceae bacterium
CGCGATCCCCTGCCTGCTGATCTTCGCGTTCGGCGCGAAGCTGTTGATTACTGCCGTGTTCGGCGCCAGCAAGGCGAGCGCGTACAAGTCACTGCTGCCGCTCGGCGCGGCGTTCACGGTGCTGTCGTGCACCTACCTCGCCATCCAGTACATGCTGGCGCTCAAGCGCACCTGGTTCCTGATCGCGATCGCAGCCGTCGCGATCGCAGAGCCGATCCTCCTCCTCCAGGCCAGCCGCAGGCCACCGGGTTTCGCCGCCGTCGTGCTCGCGATCCAGGCCGTCGGAGCCGTGGTCGCGTTCTCGATTGCCCTGTGGCGGCGAAGCAACGCGCCGCCCGCTAGGGCCGTCAACCCCGAGCCGGCGTAGCACCCCGAGCGAAGAAGGCGCCGACCCTACACATAGCGAGGCTGTAGGAATAGGGTCGGTCAGGTAACCCGACCCCAGGAGGAGAGAGATGGCGGTCACGAAGATCATCGAGCTCGTCGGTAGCTCGACGACGAGCTCCGACGATGCCGTCAAGGCGGCTCTTGAAGAGGCTCGTGCGACGCTGCGGAACATCAAGGCGGTCGACGTGGTGTCGACCGGACTGCGCGGCGACAACCTCAACGAGTGGCGCGCGTTCGTGCGCATCTCGTTCCTGGTCGAGCGAGTCAGCGAGTAACGAGCGCGTCGGCCTGTGGCGCCGCTCGGGCTGCCTGCTCGAGCTGCGCCGCCGGCGCCGGCCGGGCCGTCAGCCTGCTTCGACCGAGTCGCGGTAGTACTCGATCGCGCCGGTCCGCTCGAGGTCCTCCAGCAGGATCGCCTCGGCGTCGAGGACGAGATCGATGTCGTTGCTGACGACGACGCCCCCACCGGGAATCTCGTCCTGCCAGGAGACTCCGAACTCACGCCGGTCGAGCCTGGCGCTCGCCTCGAAGCCAACCCGTCGCAGCTCGCCCTTGTTCTCGTCGCCGACCCAGAACGGCGTCTTCCACTCGCCCAGGTAGTTGATGTAGAGCGGGACCGTGCGGGTGACGCCGCGGATCGTCAGGTCAACCTCCCCGTCGAACGTCGCGGCGCCCGTGCGGTCGGTGAAGCGGCCGTCGAAAACGATCTTTGGGTGGTTCTCGACATCCAGGAAGTCGGCGCTGCGGAGATGCGCGTCACGGTTCGTCTCGCCGGTCCAGATCCCGGTCGCATCGATCTCGCCGTGAAAGCGCGCCGACAAGCAGTCGTCGAAATCGAGCTCGAGCCGACCGTGGATGTCCTTGAACAGTCCCCGCACCCAGGTGACCATCATGTGCCGCGCGCGGAACTCGGCCTCGGTGTGTCCCGGCTCGAAGATCCAGGTCGCCATCAGCGGATCGAATTGTCGCATCTCCCAGCTGGGGTGCCCGATCCGCCGGGTTAGACTCGGCCGAGACGCTTGTGACAGCGATCTCGGCTCCGGAAGTATTCGCGTTCTGGCACGACAACCTCGTCGCGCATCACAAGCAGGCGCTGTTCCTCGTACTTGTCGGCTTCCTCGCGTCGTTCCTGTTCATCAGGCTCAGCGTGCGCCTGATGCGCAGTCCGCGGGTGCCGTGGTGGCCGGGCAGCGTGGTCACGGGCGGCGTGCACCTGCATCACCTCGTCTTCGGCATCTTCTTGATGGTGGCGGCCGGAACGGTCGCCTTCGCCACTTACAACACCAGCCCGACGCTCGAGATCTGCGCCGCGCTGTTCGGGATCGGGGCTGGGCTGACGATCGACGAGTTCGCCCTCTGGGTCCATCTCGATGACGTGTACTGGTCCGAGGAGGGCCGTGCGTCGGTCGACGCGGCAGTGATCGCGATACTCGTGATGACGCTCATCTTTCTCGAGCTCCGCCCGTTTGACATCTCGAGCTCGACGCCACTTGACCTGGCGCTGACCGTCGAGCTGCCGATCGGACTCGCGCTCGCCGTCGTGTGTTTCGCCAAGCAACGCTTCGTTCACGGCACGGTCGGCTTCTTCATCTCGCCTGTCGCGCTATATGGCGCCGTTCGCCTGGGGAAGCCGACATCGCTGTGGGCCCACCGCCGCTATGGCGAGCGCAACCCGGCCAAGCAGGCCAAGGCCGAGCAGCGCTTCCGGCCTGACCGGCGTACCGAGCGGTACAAGGACGCCTTCCGAGACGCGGTTGGCGGAACACCGACCGCGGTCTACGAGGCCAAGCTCGCAGAGCGCGCCAAGCGCAAATCGGCCGAAGCAACGGGCGATTAGTCAGGTAGCGACAGCGCCGGAGTGAGCGTCCGGCGAAACGGAGTGACCTACCGAGCGCAGCGCCAGCGCCAGCACGAGCATCGACGCGCCATACAGGATGAACCCGATCCCGACGATCACCGCCAGCGTGGCGTATCCGATGTGCGGCTCCGAGATGATCACGATCCCGGCGATCCCGAGGATCGCTGCCACCACCAGCCGGCGAATACGGTCCCCGGGAACCGCGATCGCAACCACGGTCCGTACCACGGCCGCCGCGATCAGCCAGATCCCGAGCAGCAGCGCCACGGCAGTGACTCCGGAGATCGGGTGTCGGATGAGCAGCACGCCAACAACGACGCTCAGGACGCCGAGGATCGCGACGAGACCCGCGTTTCGGCTGTCACCGAAAATCGCCCCAACGATCGCGATGATCCCGTCCGCCAGGATGAAGATGCCACTCACCACGGCGAGCGTCGCCAGGCTGTTGCTTGGCTTCACCACCACGATCACTCCCGCGGCGATGCTCAAAACCCCGACCAGCGCCGCTACCCACCACCCACCGGTCATCGCGGAGACGTCTTCCGCAGCACGGGATTCTTCGTACACATCGACCTCCCCGGCCGAGTCGCAGGCAGGATCCAAATTCCGTCACGGCATGCTCGCCGTGAGCGGCGCAGGCGTCATCACCCGGTTCGGGTGACTCCGCTCAGACGCCGAATTCGGCGGCCACCTCGCCGGCTGCGACGGCCTCGGCCAGCCGGCGGTGGTCGAGCTCGTTTTGATCGGCGTACGCGGCCGCAAACCGGGCGATCGCGCGGTCGAAGTTCGCGCCGCGGCCGAGGTAGCCGGCGATCGCAAGGCGGTCTCCGGAACGAGCGTGTGCGCGAGCCAGGGACCATCCGCACGCACGGCTGTAGGCGTGCAGACCGGATTCGCCGATCGTCGCGAGGTCGATCGAGCCCTTCCAGTCCCATAGCTGGCGGACGTAGAAGTCGTGTTCCTCGCCGTCGAGGCCCTCGGTCCGCTGCCAGCTGAGGAACAGGTCGATCGCGGCCTGTGACATGCGCTGGCCCCGCACGACCCGCTCGCCGTGGTTACCGAACTCACTCGCCCCCAGGTACGGCTCGAGCACCGAGGCCTGGGCCTCCTTCGCCTGCAGCACAAGCGGGTCCTGCCCGTCCCGCCCCACCAGCAGGAAGATCCAGGCCCGCGTCCCGACGCTCCCCACACCGACGACCTTGCGTGCCATGTCTACGAAGCGGTAGCTCCCGAACAGGTAGCGCCGATCCTCCTCGAGGCTCGCCACGTACCCGTCCAGCAGCCCCCGGATGTACTCCTCCCCGTCGCGTCCCCCGGCCGCGTAGAACAGGTCACGGAACGGGACCAGCAGCGGCGGCACGTTGCGGAAGCGAAGCTCCCCGCCGTCGCGCTCCGTGAGCTTCTTGACCGCGCGCAGGCTGGTCTTGCGCCGCGCCCTGGCGAACGGCTTTGCGAACACCAGCCGTCCCTTCGTGCCCAGCCGGCCACCGAAGCGATGAACCAGCTCGCTGGCGTTGAGTCGCTCGTACCACACATCCAGGTGGCTCATGTCCGCGAAGCCACGCATCCCCTCGCGGTACTCGCGTACGCAGTCGACCACGATTCGCCGCCGGTGACCCTCATTCAGGCCGATGTCCCGACCAGCGATCTCGGCGCTCGCCGCCATCCGCTTCACGTCCCACTCCCACGGAGCCGGAAGGGTCTCGTCGAAGTCGTTCGGGCCGAACACCAGCCGTCGGTCCTGGGCGGCGAATCCTCCGAAGTTGGAGATGTGGGCGTCGCCGCAGGCCTGCACGACGATTCCCGAATTCGGCGTCGCGGCGAGGTCGGCCGCCATCACAGCGGCCGCGCCGCGGTAGAAGGTGAACGGCGAGACCAGCATCCGCCCGTAGCGGATCGGGACCAGTTGCTGCACGCGTGAGGCCGCCTGAGCCTCGAGCACCGCCACTGGATCAGGGCGATCCGGGGCCGGCAGCCAGTCGCCGTGAGCCGATCGCGGTGCGCCGGCTCGAGCGGCGCGGCCACGCTCGGCGGATTCACCGGACTGCAGCCTCGCGTGAGCCACGACGGTCACGGCTCGCCTCTCCTGGTGGGGTGGGTTGGCCGGCCAAGGCTATGCGGGTTGCGATCGCCCCGCAACCCGTGCTGAGCGGGCGCCCGCCGATCCGCGTCAGAGGGCGCGGCCGAGCAGCGCGAACAGCGCCTCGAAATGGCGCTCCGCGGCCGCCTCGTTGTAGGCGGCGGTGTCGGACATCGTGTATCCGTGGATCGCCCCCTCGTAGACCTCGGTTTGATGACGGACGCCCGCCTTGTCGAGCGCCTCGTCGAGGGTCGCGATCTGTGCGGCGTTCATGCTCGGGTCCTGATCGGCGAAGCCGAAGTAGAGCTCGGCCTCGATCTCGTCGGCCGACCGATGCGGGCTGTCGGGAGCATCCGTCACCAGCCCGCCGGCGTGGAAGCCTGCCAGCGCGGCCACGCGGTCGGGGTGCGAGGCGGCGATCCGCCACCCCACCCGAGCGCCCATGCAATAGCCGGTGATCGCGACAGGGCCGGGAGCGACCTCGTTCAGGTAGTCGAGGTAGGCGGTGCCGTCGCTCGCGACCGCGTCGGGCGTCAGCTGGTCCATCAGCGGCCGGAGCGTCTGGAAGAAGCTCGCCCGGGTGTCCGGGTCGGAGAGGTCTGGCATCTCGAAGATCGGCGCACGCCCGGCGCGGTAGAAGACGTTCGGAGCAAGCACGACGTAGCCCTGCGCGGCGATCCGGTCCGCCATCTCCTCGATCCGCGGACGGAGCCCGAACGCGTCCATGATGAAGAGAACGCCCGGATGCGCCTCGTCGTCGTCCGGCCGCGCCAGGTACGCATCCGCGACGCCGTCCTCGGTTTTGATGTCGACGATCGATCCGGGCACCCACGCAGGATTACACGAGAGCCGGTCTCGCGGCTCTCCGGACGTCCCGGACGCGGGCTAAAACAGCCCTAGCTGTGGGGCCGGCTCGGGCTCCCGCGCGGCTGGCCGCGGCTCGGCTCGATCGTCGTCGCCAGGTGGCTCCTCGAACTCCGGCACCGGTTCCTCGTCCTCGTCGAGCTCCGGCGGCGAATCGAGTGGATTTGGCTGCGGCGGTGGCCCCATCGCAAGAAGCTCCGGGATCCGGTGGAAGTCGGCGCGGAGCGTCTCGAGCATCGACGGCGTGTACAGCGCCGCGGCCGGGTGATACAGCGGGTACAGGCGGACGGCCCTGGGGCCGATCAGCCGCACCTCCTCACGCCCGTGCAGTCGGGAGATGCCGGTCGTGTCAGCCCGCAGCAGCTTCGTCGAGAAGTTGCCGAGCGTGCAGGCGACGACCGGCTCGATCAGATCCACCGTGCGGAACAGGTAGTCCTGGCAGGCCTCGATCTCCTTCGGTTGCGGATCTCGGTTATCGGGCGGGCGGCAGCGGAGAACGTTGCAGATGAACGCGTCCGCCCGCTCCATCCCGATCTCCCCGAGCAGCTTGTCCAGCAGCTTTCCCGCCTGGCCGACGAACGGCAGCCCCATCTGGTCCTCGTGCGCCCCCGGCGCCTCGCCGATGAACATCAGCTGGGCATCGGCGTTGCCGGAGCCGAACACGACATTGGTGCGCGTCTGGTGCAGCGGGCAACGCGTGCACTCCCGGGCCTCCTCGTAGACGCCCTTCAGCAACTCGCGGCGGTCGGCGGCGGTCCTCATTGCCACGGAAATCGATGGTAACCGTCCACGAGGACGGGGTATCATGGATGACGAGGCCGTCACCTTTGGTGGGACGGACCTCCGCGCAAACTCCATCAATTTCCTTTAGCCGACCGGTATCTCAAATGCGGGAACTGGAACGGGATTCCTCCCAAGACGCGCCTGCCGCGACGGATGAGCCTGCCTGTAGACGGTTGGCGGTGGTCGGGCGCGGCCGACTGGGCACCGCGCTGGCGACGGCGCTGACCGACGCGGGCTACGCCGTCGACGGGCCGCTCGGACACGGCGCGGACGGCACGGGTGCCGACGCCGTGCTGCTGTGCGTCCCCGATCAGGAGATCGCCAGGGCCGCGGCTGCGATCCGCCCCGGCCCCCTCGTCGGCCACTGCTCCGGCGCAACGGGGCTCGAGCCGCTGGTGCCGCACGAGGCGTTCTCGCTGCACCCGCTGATGACCGTCACCCGCCAGGGGGCGAGCTTCGCCGGCGCCGGCGCGGCGGTCGCCGGGAGCACGGCGCGCGCGCTCGCGCTGGCCACGGCGCTCGCGAGCGACCTCGGCATGCGACCGGTCGAGATCGCCGAAGCGGACCGAGCCGCGTACCACGCGGCCGCGGCGATCGCCTCGAACTTCCTCGTCACGCTCGAGGCCGTTGCCGAGCGGCTCGCCTCGGAGGTCGGCGTTGAGCGACGCCTGCTGGTGCCGCTGGTCCGGGCCTCGGTCGAGAACTGGGCGGCGCTGGGCGGCCGGCAGGCGCTCACGGGACCGATCGCCCGCGGCGACCGGGACACGGTCGAGCGCCAGCGGGCGGCAGTCGAGGAGCGGACTCCAGAGCTGCTCGAGCTCTACGACGCGCTGGTGCACGCCACCCGTCAGCTCGCCGCCGGGGCGAAGGAGGCCCAGGCGGCATGAGGACCCTGCGCACCGTCTCGGCGCTGCGCGCCGCCCTCGCCGAGCCTCGCCGTGAGGGCCGCTCGATCGGGCTCGTTCCGACGATGGGAGCCCTCCACAAGGGCCACCTGTCTCTGATCCGCCAGGCCCGGGATGACTGCGATGTGGTGGTCGTGTCCCTGTTCGTGAACCCGGCGCAGTTCAACGACCCGGGCGACCTTCGCTCCTATCCGCGCGACGAGGCCCGGGACGCCGAGCTCGCCGCCCGGTCCGGTGCCGACATCCTGTTCGCCCCACCTGTCGAGGAGGTCTACCCACCGGGCTTCGCCAGCACCGTGTCCGTGGCCGGCATGACCGAGGTGCTCGAGGGCGCCCACCGCGGCAGGCAGCACTTCGACGGTGTCACGACCGTGGTGGCAAAGCTCTTCAACATGGTCGGCCCGCAAGCCGCGTACTTCGGGCAGAAGGACGCGCAGCAGGCGCTCGTGATCAGGCGGATGGCCCGCGATCTCGACATCCCGGTGCAGATCGTGGTCTGTCCCACGGTCCGTGAGCCCGATGGCCTGGCCCTCTCCAGCCGCAACGTGCACCTGTCAGCCGACGAGCGTGAGCGCGCCGCCGCGCTTCACCGCGCGCTGGAGGCGGTCCGCGCCGCCGTCGCCGACGGCGAGCGGGACCCCGTGGCCGCGCGCGCGGAGGCGCTCGCCGAACTGACCGCCGCCGGCCTCGAGCCCGAGTACCTCGAGCTCGTGACAGCCAACGACCTGACCCCCGTACAGCAGACCGACGGCAAGTTCCTTGCAATCGTCGCCGCGCGTGTCGGCGACACGAGACTGATCGACAACGAACTGATCCAACAACCGCTCTCGACCGAACGCCCCCGGGCGGCGGCGGGAAGCGCAAATGACGGGAGATCCTGAATGCAGCGGACGATGCTCAAGTCCAAGATCCACCGGGCGACCGTGACCGACTCCGACCTTCACTACGTCGGTTCGATCACGATCGACCCGGAGCTGCTCGAAGCGGCCGACATGCTCGAGTTCGAGCAGGTCGCGGTCGTCGACGTTGACAACGGCGCTCGCTTCGAGACGTACACGATCGCCGGGGAGCGTGGCTCGGGCGAGATGAAGGTCAACGGTGCAGCCGCCCGCCTGGTGCACCGCGGCGACACGATCATCGTCATCTCGTACGCCGCGTATGACCCAGACGAGCTTCAGAACTACCGCCCGCGCGTAGCGCACGTCGGCGCGAACAACGAGATCGTGAGCGTGGACCACGAGGTGGCGACCCTCCTGGGGGCGTCAACCGAACCGGTCGCGGTCGCGTAAGGAGGCCAACGAAGATGTCTGCAACGCCACAAATCCAGGTCCCTGAGAACCTGCAGGACCCGGTCCCGATGACGCTTCCGCGGCTCGCCGAGAAGAAGCGCCTGGGTGAGCCGATCGTGATGGTGACTGCCTACGACTACCCCTCCGCGCAGGTGGCTCAGGAGGCCGGCGTCGACGTCGTGCTGGTGGGCGACTCAGGCGCGATGACGGTGCTCGGCTACCCCTCGACGGTTCCGGTCTCGACCGACGAGATGCTGATGCTCGCTTCGGCCGTGCGCCGTGGCCTGAAGACGCCGCTGCTCGTCGGCGACCTCCCGTTCGGGTCCTACGAGGCCTCCGACGAACAGGCGGTCGCGACCGCACAGCGGTTCGTCAAGGAGGCCGGCTGTGACGCGGTCAAGCTCGAGCGAGGCGGCACCAGTGCGCAGCGCGCCCGGGCGATCGTCCAGGCTGGGATCCCCGTTATGGGTCACGTCGGGCTGACCCCCCAGACAGCCACCGCGCTGGGCGGCTATCGCGCCCAGGGTCGGACCTCTGACCGAGCGCTGGCCGTCGCCCAGGATGCGCTGGCGCTGCAGGAAGCCGGGTGTTTCTCGATCGTGTTCGAGGCGATCCCTGCGGCCGTCGCCGAGGTGCTGATGGGGCGGCTGGAGATTCCAGTGATCGGTATCGGCGCCGGGCCGGCCACCGACGGGCAGGTGCTGGTGTTCCACGACCTGCTCGGCATCTACGACGGTCACGCTCCGCGCTTCGCCAAGCGCTACGTGGAGGTCAAGGCCCAGATGGTCGCCGGCGTTGCGGAATACGCGACCGAGGTCCGCAGTGGCGCCTTCCCCGGCCCCGAGCACGTGTACTCGATCGACGACGAGGAGCTCGAGCGCTTCCGCGCCTCGCTTGGTTAGACGCATTTGAAGTCGGAA
>DATKFF010000503.1:0-2892 GCA_035511595.1 Solirubrobacteraceae bacterium
CCGCCCCGATGTGTTCCGCCTGATCGTCGACGACAGCCCGAAGCCGTCGGTCGTCGTGGAGCCCTTCTCGGCCGATCAGTAGACGGCGAGCCCGCTCAGCTTGCGAGCTTCTGCAGCCGGGCAATTCCGGGGGCGTTTACGCCGGTGAGCTCCTCGAGCCACGCCTGCACGCGCGGGATGTCGAGCGTGCCGGCGGCCGCCATGTCCTCGATGTCGGCCCAGTCCCTCGTGCGATCGAACAGCGCCTTGAAGACGGCGAGATCCGTGCATTGAAGGACGGGGATCTCGCGCCCCTCGAATGGGACGACCTCCCGGCGGGCGGCGATCTGCGTGTGGAAGTCGTCCAGATCGAGGAACACGTCGATCGGCGTGTCCCCCCACCAGACGCGCACCTGCCCCTCGGCTTCGGCTGCCCCAATGTCTCTCTCGTCGACCTCGACGTCCGGCGGAAGGGCGCGCAGCACATCTCGTGCGCTGTGAGGCTTAGCGAAGACGTTGACATCCAGGTCGCGCGTGCCGCGTGGCTCACCCGTGCAGTAGGCGAGCGCGATCGCACCACCGAACGCGTGCAGATGACCGGCCGCGTCGAGCGCGTCGTGCACCGCGAGCAGCCGCTCCCCGAGGAGGCTCAGCGCGTCCGCCGCCTGAGTGGCGGAAACTCGAGCTTTCCGCGGCGACGGGCCGGAAGGCTCTCCGCAAGGTCCAAAACCTCGCCGAGGATGCGCCCGGCGCGTTCGCGATCCACGCTCCGAAGGGAAGGCGAGAGCTCCAGACGGAACCCCGCCGACTCGGCAAGGCGGGCGAGCGACTCCGTCCCTGGCTCGCGCTTGCCGCGCTCATAAGCGTTTACGACGGATCTCGGCACGCCGGCGCGGCGCGCGAGCTCCGCCTGGGTGAGCCCGCTGCGCGCGCGTATGTCGCCGATCAGCTGCTGAGCGATCGTGAGCGACTCCATAACGCGATGTTAGCGAATCCGCGAACGTAGGTGATTCGCCTCGATCGGCTCGGCGCCGCGCTTTACGCGCCCCCGGGCACCGGGGCACCGGCGGCTGCACGGTCACGCGATGCGTGTGGAGACGGTAGGAGGGGCGCGACCGCTCAGCGTGGCCAACGCCGAGCGGTCGCCTGTACCTACAGCTGCCCCGCGAGCTCCGGTTCTAGCTCGAGCGGCCGCGCCTCGGCGTCGTGCTCGACCTCGATGGCCGCCTCGATCTCGAGTCGCGGCAGCCGTCGTTCCAACCAGTTGGGGAAGTACCAGTTGGCCTTGCCCAGGGAGTGCATGATGGCTGGAACGAGCACGGTCCGGATCACGAGCGCGTCGACGAGGATCGCCGTGGCCATGCCCAGCCCGATCAGCTTGATCGTCCGGTCGGTGGTGAACGTGAACGCGAAGAAGACGACGACCATGATCGCCGCGAGGGCGGTGATGGTCCTTCCCGCTACGGCCTGGCCGTGGTTGACGGCCTGCGAGTTGTCGCGACGTCGGAGCCACTCCTCGTGGATGCGGCTGATCAGGAAGACCTCGTAGTCGGTCGAGAGCCCGAACAGCACCGCGAACATGAGGATCGGCGCCAGGGGTGGGATCGGCCCGGTGTGCGTCACCCCGACCAGCGAGCTCAACCAGCCCCACTGGAACACGCCGACGATGACTCCGAACGCAGCGCCGGCCGACAGCAGGTTCATGACGGCCGCCGTCGCCGGGATGAGCAGGCTGCGGAACACGATCATCAGCAACAGGAACGACAACACGACCACGATCGCGACGAACATCGGCAACTTCGATTCCAGCTGCGCGGCGTAGTCGTTCGCGAGGGCGGTCTGGCCGCCGACGTAGACGGTCAGGTTCTGTCCGGCGATGGCCTTCGGAATGACACTGCTGCGAAGGGTCGTGATGAGGTTTGAGGTGGAGGCGTCCTGCGGACTAGCCGTCGGATAGACCTGCGCCACGGCGATACCAGGGTGGCCGGGGCCGGCCGGCAGCAGCCGAGGCCCGGTGACGGCGGCGACGCCCGGTGTGTGACCGGCGGCGGCAACCACCCGTCCGAACGTCGCCGGCTGTCCGCCGGCGCGCACGGGAGCGACGAGCTCGAGGGGCCCGCTGAAGCCAGGCCCGAAACCCTTGACGAGCAGCTCGTACGCTCGGTGCGTGGTCGTTGTGGTCGACGTGGGGTCCGTGCCGGCGTCGGCGGCGCCGAGGCGAAGCGACAACGCGGGGATCGTGAGGGCCACCATGATCGCCAGCGCCGCGAGACTGAAGCTGATCCGATGGGCTTGAACGCGCGCGGCCCAGCTCGCCCAGCCGGCGGAGGACTCCGGCGGATTGATGTCACCCGCCTGAAGCGCGGCACGCTGGCTTCGCGTGAGTAGACGTTTTCCGAGAAAGCCGATCAGTGCCGGCGCGAGCGTCTGCGCCGCGGCCATCGGCAGTAGCACCGCGATCGACGCGGCGATTGCCGCCCCGGACAGGACGCTCACGCCGACGGTCAGCATCCCGAGCAGGGCAATGCAAACCGTGATGCCCGCGAACAGGACCGTCCGGCCCGAGGTGGCGGCTGAGATAGCCGTTGCATCCTCGATCGAGCGACCCCGCCGCATCTCCGTGCGTGTGCGTGTGAGGATGAACAGCGAGTAGTCGATGCCGACCCCGAGGCCGATGAGGATCGAGAGCTGCTGGGTGAAGCTGGCCATCGGGAGAACGTTGGACAGCGCGCCGATCAGGGAGACGGCGGCACCGAGCGCGATCCCGGTTGACAGCAGGGGCAGCAGCGCCGGCAGGATCGACCCGAACACGAACAAGAGCACGATCAGCGCCGCTGCGACGCCGAATATCGTGCTGTTCGACGAGGAGGGGTTCGTCGCTTGCGCGACCTGGCCTAGCACCTCGACCTGCAG
>DATKFF010000504.1:0-2374 GCA_035511595.1 Solirubrobacteraceae bacterium
ACGTCGGGATCGGCGCGTCGGGATCGATCTCGTATCGGTCGATCGCCTCGTTGACGCGGGCTGCGTCGATCACGCCCTCGTTGGCGAGCTCCCGGAGCGCGGCGACGGTCACGTAGTGACGATCGACCTCGAAGAACCGCCGCAGCGCCCGGCGGTAGTCGCTGCGGCCAAACCCGTCGGTCCCGAGCACCCGGTAGCGGCCGGGGACCCATTGGCGGATCTGATCGGCGAACGCGCGGATGTAGTCGGTCGAGGCGACGACCGGTCCCTCGCGCTTCCCGAGCTGTTCGGTGACGTAGGCACGTCGCTGGTCGGTGGTTGGGTGCAGCATGTTCCAGCGCTCGACCTCGATCCCGTCTCGACGGAGCTCGGTGAACGAGGTGACGCTCCAGACGTCGGCCGCGACGCCGAAGTCGCGTTCGAGCAGCTCCGCGGCGGCGAGCACCTCTTGCAGGATCGTCCCGGAGCCAAGCAGCTGCACCCGCGGGCCATCGGCGGAGCTTTCGCGCAGCAGGTACAGCCCCCTGAGGATTCCCTCCTCGGCGCCGGCCGCAAGCGCGGGGTGGCGGTAGTTCTCGTTCATCAGCGTCAGGTAGTAGAAGACGTCCTCCTGCTCCTCGAGCATCCGGCGCAGGCCCTCGTGGATGATCACGGCGACCTCGTACCCGAACGCGGGGTCGTAGGCGCGGACGTTCGGCACGACCGAGAACAGCACGTGGCTGTGGCCGTCCTCGTGCTGCAGCCCCTCGCCGTTCAGCGTCGTGCGCCCGGCGGTGCCGCCAAGCAGGAAGCCGCGCGTGCGGCTGTCGGCGGCGGCCCACACAAGGTCGCCGACCCGCTGGTAGCCGAACATCGAGTAGTAGATGTAGAAGGGGATCATCGGGACGCCGTGGGCGCTGTAGGAGGTCCCGGCCGCGATGAACGACGAGATCGAGCCGGCCTCGGTGATCCCCTCCTCGAGGATCTGGCCGTGCTCGTCCTCCTTGTAGAACATCAGCTGCTCGGAGTCCTCGGGCTGGTAGCGCTGCCCGAACGGGGAGTAGATCCCGACCTGGCGGAACAGGCCCTCCATCCCGAACGTGCGTGACTCGTCGGGGACGATCGGGACGACCCGGCGGCCGATCTGCTTGTCGCGCAGGAGCGCAGCGAGGATCCTGACGAACGACATCGTGGTCGAGATCTCGCGGTCGCCGGTCCCCTCGAGCTGCGAGCTGAAGAGCTCGAGCGACGGGACCGGGAGCGTCTCGGCGGTGCGCCGGCGCACCGGCAGCGAGCCTCCGAGCGTCGCGCGGCGTTCGCGCAGGTGGCGCATCTCCGGGGAGTCCTCCGGGGGCTTGTAGTACTCGGCGTTGCGCACCTGCTCGTCGGTCAGCGGCAGCTCGAAGCGGTCGCGGAACGCCAGCAGCGCGTCCTCGGTCATCTTCTTTGCCTGGTGGGTGATCATCTGACCCTCGCCCGAGGCGCCCATCCCGTAGCCCTTGATCGTCTTCGCGAGGATCACGGTCGGCTGGCCGGCGTGAGTGGCCGCCTCGTGGTAGGCGGCGTAGACCTTCTGCTGGTCCAGTCCGCCCCGGTTCAACAGCCAGATCTCGTCGTCTGACATATGCGAGACGCGGTCGAGCAGGACGGGGTCCTTGCCGAAGAAATGCTCACGGACGTAGGCGCCGTCGCGGGACTTGTAGGTCTGATACTCGCCGTCGACGGAGTCCTCCATCACCTTCACGAGTCGCCCGTCGACGTCGGCGGCCAGGAGCGGGTCCCAGCGCGAGCCCCAGATCACCTTGATCACGTTCCAGCCGGCGCCGCGGAAATCAGACTCGAGCTCCTGGATGATCTTGCCGTTGCCTCGCACCGGTCCATCGAGGCGCTGGAGGTTGGCGTTGACGACCCAGATCAGGTTGTCGAGTCGCTCACGGCCGGCCATCCCGATCGAGCCCATCGTCTCCGGTTCGTCGACCTCCCCGTCGCCGATGAACGTCCATACCTTGCGGCCGTCGGTATCCGCGATCCCGCGCGCCTGGAGGTACTTCATGAAGCGCGCCTGGTAGATCGACGTGATCGCGCCGATCCCCAGCGACACCGTCGGGACCTGCCAGAAATCGGGCATCAGCCAGGGATGGGGGTACGAGCTCAGCCCGGTCGGCCGGGAGACCTCCTGGCGGAAGCCGTCGAGCTGCTCCTCGGTCAGGCGCCCCTCCAGGTAGGCCCGGGCGTAGTTGCCCGGTGAGGAGTGACCCTGGAAATAGATCAGGGCGGCGCCGGCGGGGTGCTCGGGACCGTGCCAGAAGTGGTTGAAGCCGACCTCGTAGAGGGTGGCCAGCGACTGGTAGCTGGCAATGTGGCCCCCCAGCTCGGAGGTCTTCTTGTTGGCTCG
>DATKFF010000505.1:0-2237 GCA_035511595.1 Solirubrobacteraceae bacterium
GCGGCGAGCGGGAGGAGGCGTCTGGTCATCGGCCTATCAGATCAGATCGGCCGGGGCCGTGCACAGTCCGGGCCGACTCGTTCAGCTGAGCGCCGGAATCACCTCGCACGCGAGTCGCTCGAGCTGCTCCGCGTCATCGACCAGCGGGTTGAGGAGAATCAGCTCGGCACCGGCGTCCGCGACCGCTCGGATACCGGCCGCGCACGCGTCGGGCGGCCCCGCGAAGATGTGCTCGGACCAGCCGCCGCGACCGTAGTGCTCGGCGAGCGCGTCCTCGAGTCGCTGGCGCCCGCGCGCCGCGTCGTCGTCGACGTGGACGTATACGCGCTTGCCGATCCGGAACGTGCCCGGATCGCGGCCCTGAGCACTCAGCTCCTCCCTGACCACCTTGACCTGTTCGGCGAACTGAGCCGGCGTCTGGGAACCGGCCCCCATGAAGCCGTCCCCGTGCCGAACCGCGCGCCGCATCCCCGCCGGCACGCTGCCACCGAACCAGATCGGCGGGTAGGGCTTCTGGACCGGCTTGGGCTCCATCGAGGCGCCCTGGAGCTTCCACAACCTTCCATCGAAGTTGATTTCACGCTCCGTCCAGCACACCTTCATCAGCGCTAGGGCCTCGTTGAAGCGGGCAACCGGCTTGTCCGGGTCGATGCCGAACGCCTCGAACGGGCGCCCGCGGCCGCCGGTCGCGATCCCCACCTCGACACGTCCATGGCTGAGGCAGTCCAGCGAGCTGATCGCCTTGGCGAGGTGCAGGGGGTTGTGCAGCGGGAGCACGAACACGGCACAACCCAGCCGCAGCTGCTCGGTGCACGCGGCCGCGTAGGTCAGTGTCTGCAGCGGAGCGATGCTCCCGGCCGCGCCGATCACCTGCTCTTGCGCCCAGGTACTTTCGAACAGCCCGAGCTCCTCGACGCGGCGCAGATGCGCGCGGAAAGCGCCATCGTCGAAGTGGCTGTCGCGGGCGTACTGCGGGATCGAGATCGCGAATCGCATTACCGATCCGGAATCTTCGCGCAAGATGCCGTGTGGTGCTCGAGCAAGCGCGTGAGCGTCCGGACCAGCGTCTGGCGCTGCGTCGCGGACAGTGGGGCGAGGAGCTTGGCCTGGACCTCGGCCATCACGTCATCGAGTGCCAGAAGCCGCTTGGCGCCAGCCGGGGTGATCGTGATCACGTTCCGACGGCGGTCTACCGGATCGCCGGTGCGCTTGACCAACCGCTGGTCGGCGAGCTCGTTCAGCGCCTCGGCGACATCGCTGCGATCCATGTCAGTGCGCCGTCCGAGCGTCGCCTGGCTCGCAGGCCCGAACTCCTCCAGCGCGGCAAGCAGTCGATAGTGATACCCGCGGGCGTCCGCGGTTGACAGTGCCTCGGTGAGCAACTGGTGGGCGTGCACGCCCGTCTGACTGATCAGCCAGGTCGGCAGGGTCAGAAGCCGCGAGGGTTGGACGTCGTCGGTGCCAGCCACCGCACCGAGTCTACGACCTTTGTTGGCGCGGCCAACGGTTTGGTGATATCGTTGGCGCCGCCAACGATAATCGGCGACTTTCGAGAAGGAGCGGATCATGTCCACAACCCCGACCTTCAACCCCGCCCTCGTCGGGCAGACCGAGAGCGCCTTCGGCGCGATCCTCGACCGCGAACTGGCGGGGACCGGCCTTAACGGCCCGCGATGGGTCGCCCTAAACCTCGCGCTCGCCGGCGAGCAGGGCGTCGACCGCGTTCAGCTCATCCGCCGGCTGGCGGCGGCACGGAACGTCGACGAGCCCGAGGCACGCGAGTGCGTCAACGACCTAGCGGTCGCGGGCCTGCTCCACATACCCGACGAGGAAAGCGCGCCGGTGACCGTCACCGATGCCGGCCGACAGCTTCACGGCCAGGTCAACACCGCGGTTGCCGGCGTGACTCAGCGGCTCTGGGGAGACCTGGCCGCCGAGGATGTCGCGACCGCGGCCCGCGTCCTGAGCACAGTTCTGGCTCGAGCCAGGCAAGAGCTCTCGCAGACCTGACCGCGGGTTCCACCGGCTCAGTCCGCGCGCCGGCACGCCTGAAAGGGCGCGCGTCACTGTGGGCTCGGCCGCTCGGCGGGTGCGTAAAACGCGCTGGTTCGGGTCGCCGCCTCTCTTGCCACGGCGGGGGTGGCGCCTGCCGCTTCGTGAGCCTCGCCCCACAGGACCGCGCTGCGACGCATGAATGCCGCCATAGCCTCGGCGCCGTTCGGGGAGCGGCCTTCGCC
>DATKFF010000506.1:0-3801 GCA_035511595.1 Solirubrobacteraceae bacterium
CTAAGTCATCCGTTTTGGGCGATGGCCGCCCCGGGCGACGTGCTTAGTGTCTTTCGTGATCGATGACCAAGGATCAGGTTGATCGGGAAGCTGCCCGTCGCGAGAACGTTCTTGCTCCCAGCAACGAGCAAGTGTGAACCGTGCCCGAGGGTCTCTCGCCAGCCGAGGTCGGCAAGGAGATCGGCGAGCACCACAAGCGTGCTGCTCGCGATGAGGGCGACGACCAAAGTGATCGGTGGCTCTCGATCCTCGAAGCGGTGCTGCTGTCGCTCGTGGCTGTGCTCGCCGCCTACTCGGGCTACGCCGCGGCCAAGTGGGGTACCGAGTCTTCGGTAAAGCTCGCCACGTCCGCGGCGGAGCGCACAAAGGCTAACCGCGCCGACCTCGAGGGGATCGTGACCCGGGCGGCCGATTCCGCTTCGTTTAACGCTTGGTTCAGTGCCTTCATCGACGGTAAAGCCACTTACGAGCGGCTCGCGGTCAAGCGCATGCGTCCGGGCTACCGTGTCGCGTTCAACGCCTGGCTGGCGACTGACCCAGCCCACAACCCCAACGCTCCTCCTGGCCCGGCGTACATGCCGCAATATGTCATCCCTCAGGAAGCCGCAGTCACCGCGTACGACGCGCGGGCCGACGCCGCTTTCGCGAAGGGCTCGGCAGCTGGTGCGACATCGGACAAGTACATCCGCGACACCGTCTTCCTGGCGACCGTGCTGTTTCTGGTAGGGATCAGCGGCCACTTCAGGATTCGCCAGGCGCGGCTGGGCCTGATCGCAATCGGAGGGTTGCTCCTGGTTTTCGCGGTGATCCAGTTGCTCGGGCTGCCCGCGCCGCCCTGACCCACGAGTCAGAAGGCGACTCCTGTTGGGGTCAGAGGAAGATCGCGGAAAAGAGCTGCTTCACACCGCTGAGCGCGGCTCGGCCGAGCACGACCTCGAGGACGATCCCCGCCGCGCCGACTGCCACTCCCGTGGCCACCACGGCGAAGTCCTCAAGCAGCACCGCGAGCGAGAGCAGCACAGCCCCGAGCGCGGGCAGAGTGTCGAGGCCCGAGAACGGGGGCGCGACGAACGCGCCGATCGACAGGAGCATGACGAGGAGGCCGAACACGAAATTGCTCAGTCGGTGCTCGAACGCGCTGCTCAGGCGCGGGCGGGAGAAGCGCTCGAGCCAGCGGATCAACTTCAGCAGCGCGTTTACAAACCGCTGTTGTTTTGGGCCGCCAAGCTCCATCTGACGCCACCGCCGCGGTAGCCAAACCGCGTCGCGTCCGGCCATCAGCTCGAGAGACAACAGCACGGCGATCACCTCGAACACGTGTGTCGCTCCGCCGGTCGGAAGCGGTAATGCCGGCACGCCGAGCAGGATCACGAAGATGACGGCAAAGCTCTTCTCGCCGAACAGCTCGATCAGGCTGCCGAGCGTCTTCGGCGCGTCGCCTTGCGCCCAGCCCTCGATGCGATCACTGATCCGGGCAGTCGGGTCCACGTAGCCATTGTCACAGCGCAAGAACCTTTACACGGACCCGTTAGGTGGCCGTGACGGTTCTGACCGCTGAAACCTCGGTGGCTTGAAGAATGCCGAGGTCGGCTACAGCGTCCATCCTGCGCGCGGCGATGCTCTTCGCGCTTGCGGCGCTGTTGGTCGCGCCGGCGGCTCGCGCCAGCCAGCTCGTCACGATCACGCTGCCCGACCGGCATGCGGAGATTCCGTCGAAGTGGCTCACCTACGCGGGGCCGCCACGCGCGGATGTGCTGCTGCCCGACAACTACGACCCGACCCGGGCATATCCGCTGATCATCCTGCTCCCGGGCTTCGGTAACACCTACGCGATCCTCGACCCGACCATGCTCGACGCCCAGCAGGTGCTCGCCGGCCTGCAGGCGATCGTGGTGGCGCCCGAAGGGGAGACCGGCTGGTACGCGGATTGGTACAACAACGGCGCCTACGGCACCCCAGAGTGGGAGAGCTACATCCTCGACGAGGCGATCCCGCAGATCGCCCAGCGGTACAAGGTTCTCCCGCAGCGCCGTTACCACGCGCTGTTCGGGATCTCGATGGGCGGCCTGGGCGCGGCCTATCTGGGCGGGCGGCTGCCCGGATTCTTCGGTTCGATCGGTGTCCTGTCGGGGTTCGTCGACCTGCAGATCGTCCCGGAGATCGTCTCGGTCAGCATGGACGAGCTGAGCGGGGTGCCGATCGGATCGGTGATCGGCCCGGAGAACGGCTTCTACGCGACCGGTCACAACCCCACCGCGCTCGTGCACAATCTCCAGTACACGCGTGTGTTCCTGAGCGCCGGCGACGGCATCCCGACTCCGGCCGACGGGACTGGCGGGGGAGTGGGCAACGCCGAGGAGGCGGGCGTCATCCGCCCGATGTCCGATGCCTATGACGGCGCGCTGAAGGCCGCCGGGATCGACGTCACATACCAGACGCACGACGGCTGCCACTGCTGGCCAGACTTCCAGGCGGAGCTACGAAACGCCATCGCGTGGGGACCGTTCAAGCCGGTCGCCGAGCACCCGACCGACTGGGTCAACGACACCGTCGCGATGCACGGCCAGCTGTGGGACATCGGCTACCGCTTCGCGACGCATCCGACCGCGGTGACGCGCTTCACCCGCACGGGCAACCGGCTACAGATCAGCGCAGCAGGTTCGCTGGTCACGCTTACCACCAGTCGCGGCTGTGTCCTTAGCGTCGCCACACCGGCGGACGTCCAGATTCCGTCGAAAGGTTGCGCCCGCGCGGACGCCGGAGCTGGAGCTTGGAGCCAAGCACGCGACAACTCTCGCGCAAGATGAAAGGATGCGCCGGTGCCCCAGAGCATCGGTCTCGTTCTCGCCGGCGGCGGCGCGCGAGGCGCGTACGAAATCGGGGCGCTCTCAGTGTTGTTGCCGTGGCTCGAGACGAGGCACGGCCAGCGCCCAGACATCATCGTCGGCACGAGTGTCGGCGCGCTCAACGCCGCGTATCTCGCTGCTCACGCACGCGAAGACACCGCGGATCTGACCGAGGCGGGGTCCCGCATATGGCTCGAGATCGGCTACCGAGACGTGCTAGCCCCAATCTTGTCGCTCGGCGAACTGACAACGGTCGGCCGCCTCGCGATCGGCCTTGCCTTGGGTGGCATCGCGCCGTACAGCCTGCTCGACCCGGCGCCACTGGCGGCAACGCTCTCCAGGCTGATCACGTTCAAAGACATCCACGACAACGTCGCCGATCCCGCCGTTGAGCTGCGCACGTGCGGCGTTGTCGCGACCGCTGCGCACACCAATCGGAGCGTTGTCTTTCACGACGGCGGTCGCAACCCCACGAGCGATGAGCGTCGCGGGATCGATTACGTGCCGACGCAGATCACGAGCGAGCACGTACGCGCATCGGCTGGGATCCCCGTCGCCTTCCCGAGCGTTGAGGTGGGCGATCCCAAGCAGGCGAAGGGTTGGTACTTCGACGGCGGCACAAGGCTCAACACGCCGATCAAGCCTGCGCTTGCGCTTGGAGCCACGCGCATGATCGTGATCGGTCTGAACTCGGTCTCACCGGCGCCGAAGTCCAAGCGCCGTCCGGACCTGTTCGACGGCGCCAGCCAGATCGTTCAGGGACTCCTGGTCGATCCAGTCGTGCAGGACGTCGAGACGCTCGCGACGATCAACGAGACGCTGATCCACGGCGGGATGACCAACCCTGTGGACGATCAGCGCAAAGTCGTCCCATACATCTTTGTGGCGCCAAAGACGCCGAACGCGATCGGTGAGATCGCGCGCGAGGTGTACCGCGAGTACTACGGCGGTCTGC